>NZ_JWIM01000043.1:0-97341 GCF_002896535.1 Mesotoga sp. B105.6.4
TAAGTGATAAACTCAAGAGAAGAAGCTACCCAGAGGGTAGCTTCTTTTTATGTTGAGTGATGTTACTTTGCTTTCCCCTGATTCGCAACTGCCTGCTGTGCCTTTGCGATTTCTTCCGGATCACCCAGATAATAATGCTTTATTGGTTTTAGATCGTCATTAAGTTCGTAAACTAGAGGTATTCCAGTCGGAATGTTCAATCCTACGATCTCGTCGTCGGGAATATTGTCCAGATATTTGACCAATGCCCGAAGGCTGTTTCCGTGGGCTACAATCAGCACTTTCTTTCCAGACTTTATCTCCGAGGATATCTCATTCTTCCATAGTGGCAGGAATCGCGCCACCGTGTCTTTGAGGCACTCCGTTCTGGGGAGCTCGTCATCCGAGAGAGTCTTGTACTTGGGGTCATGTCCCGGGAATCTTTCATCGCTCTCTTCAAGTGCAGGCGGCCTGATGTCGTAGCTTCTCCTCCAGATCTTCACCTGTTCTTCGCCATGCTTGGCTGCGGTTTCGGCTTTGTTCAAACCCTGAAGGGCGCCGTAGTGCCTCTCGTTAAGTCTCCAGTCCCTAATCACCGGAATCCACATGAGATCCATCTCATCCATTATGTACCATAACGTTCTTATCGCTCTCTTAAGAACGGAAGTGTATGCTAGATCGAAGTCGTATCCTTCGGCTTTCAATATCTCGCCAGCTTTCTTCGCTTCCTCACGGCCCTTTTCGGAAAGGTCAACATCGGTCCAGCCAGTGAAGCGGTTCTCTTTGTTCCAGGTGCTTTCTCCGTGTCTTACAAGTACGAGTTTGGTCATATTACTCCTCCTTCCACATATCTTCTACATTATAAACTATTCCTCAAATTGGGGCAGATCGGTCTTTCTTTCGAAATAGTCTGTAGTCTTACTTTCTGTTCTTTGTCATCCATTCAACCGCGAAATCAACCAGTTCTACTTGAGGGAGAAGAGTTGATTCGGCGTACCCGATCATTCCCTTGTTTACCTTTGAGGGGAAATCTCTCTCGAAGTCGCTTCCTATGATATAAAAGTCGTCTGAATCAAGGTCGAAATCGTTGAACTCTTTCCAGACTCTCCTTCCGTTTTCCATAATCGGGGCTCCATCTTTGCACTTCTTTCTGGAGGGAAAGTCGGCCCGGTATTCTGCCAGATGCAATGAACTGTTGTTCGAATGACCGACACCCAAAAGCAGTATGTGAGCATTCAGGTCGTATAGTCTGGCAAGGGGCGATCCTTCACCCATGCCGAACTCCAGTTCGTGGCTATCTACAATGTAAGAGACCTTCTTTCCCCTGGCGGCAAATGAGACCTGAGGATGGTCGCTTCTCACAACACCTTTCATCTTTCTGAAAGTCTCTGAAATGACTCCCATCCCTCTTGTCGGAGTCTCCGCTCTGTTGAAGGGAGGCATTGTTCTTCTGATCGTGTCAAACCAGGTCGCCGGAACAGGAGGATTCGACCAGTTTGAGGGCTCGCTGAGATCTCCCGAATGAGCAGGCATTACTAGTGTTCCTTCCTCATCAAGTACTGCTTCAAGCGCCCTAATCACTGTAATGGCTCCTCCGCACACCCAGCCTAGACTGCTTAGTGAAGAGTGAACTAGCAGTACCATTCCTTTCCTTACTCCGAGATGCTTGAGATCAGAAATCATCCTCTTCGTAGTTAGAGGCCCGTTCTTGCTAAGAGCAATTGCATCAGCTTCACTCATGTTTGACTCCTCGGTGATCCTACTTGACAGAAGAATCATTCGGCGATTAACCAGTAGACTTCTACTTCAGCAAGACGTCTGTCTGCAGAGGGATCTTCGAAGACAACTTTGAGAGAGTACTCCCCTTCTTCTTCGAAGGTCATTTCATTTCTTGTCTTTTGCCAGTCTTCTGCAAACCGCTGGATTTCCTCTTCGCCTTTTTCCAGCAAGAGATACACGTTATTGTTCTTCAACACTTTTATGTTCAGTCTCACTCTCAGTTGCTGGCCAGGTTGAATAATGAACTTGGCAAAGCTTTCACCCGAGTCTCTGGCATACAGGGTTGTGCTCTCGAAGCCGGAGGATCCTGCAAGGAACAGTGTGAGAACGACTAGCCCGAGTATCCCGGCAAATGTCAGATAGCGTCCCGCGACAACAAGTCTCAAAGTAAATACCTCCGTAAGAGTTTTTGTAAGTAGATTATAACCGAATCCAGTGCTGGCGTCGATCTTAAGCCAGTAATAGAATAGTTCGAACAAGACAGTAATGCAGAAAACGAGGCCGATTCAGGTAGATGTATAATTGAGATGGGACATTCATCCGACAACTTGTCGATATGGAGTCTGGTTTCATGTGATCTAGTATGAAATCACTATCTTGATTTGGATTTAGGCGTGAGAGACTATATTATTGTGATATAGAACGGTGAAAGGGGGTAAACCGCCTTGAAGATAATTATCTTTGGTGGCACCGGAAGAGTAGGGAGGGTCATACTTGATAGGGCCTTGAACGATAATCACATAGTCACAATATTTGTTGGCAACGTCTCGAAATTGACTGTTAGAAAGGAAAACCTCAGGATTTTCCAGGGCGATGTCTTCAATAGCCAGAGCGTGAGAGATGCAATAAGAGGGCAAGATGCGATTGTCAGCGCTTTAGGCCCGGATAATTCGGGAAGCGTGAACGATACTCTGGCAGTCGCTATGAGAAACATAGTGAATGCCGCCAGGGATACCGAAGTGAGTAAGCTCGTTACGATCGCGAATTCGGGTATTCTTCAGCTATCGCCGAGAGAACTCAGGCTTGATTCCCCCAACTATCCGCAATATCTCAAGAAATCTTCAAGAGAATTCATGGATGCGTTCGAAATTCTCAAGGCTTCGGAGCTTGATTGGGTCGTTGTGTGCCCGCCATTTATGTCCTTTTCAGAAGGCAACCAGAGTTACAGAGTTTCGGCCGACTTCCTTCCAGAAAACGGAGAGAAGATTTCGATTCAGGACGTTGCCGAGTTTGCTTACAAGCAATTGTTCACGTCCGAATACACTCAGAAGAGAGTTGGCATTGCCTACTAACCTCGAAAGAACTCGAAAGGTGAAGTTCCCGATCCTAAAATACGTGTGAATAGACTGGAGGCACTTACGAATGGTGTGTTTGCCATCGCAATGACTGTTCTCGTGCTTTCTCTCGGGGTCCCGGTAAAGGATAAGATTGCAGATCAGGGCGCTCAGTAAGGCACGTATTGAGCAAGAACTACGACTTTCTGAGTTACTTCATCTCCTTTTTCGTGATCGGATCGATCTGGATCTCCACAGTTGGAAGGACAGATATTTTGAAGAAGACTGATTACCGGCATCTTTGGTTGAACTTACTCAGTCTCTTCTTCGTTACAACAGTACCTTTCACTACCGCACTTCTTGGGGATTATGGTGAATTTGAGTTTGCAGAGCTGCTGTTTCATCTGAAAATCCCGATTCTTGAGATTATCGCACTTGTTCAATGGCATTATCTGATGAAAAACACCGGTCTGATTCGCAATGAGGTCCTGGAGAGCCTTGATATGCATTACTACAGAAAGATCTATGTTTCAGCGTATTCATCCCGCTTTTTGGAATCGCGATTTTCATTCTGACACCCATATGGAGCAACCTTGTGTTTCTCATCATATTTCTCAGGGCGCTCTTTATACTCAGGTAATACTTAATTATGGTTTTGATTGCTAGAATATATCTATAATCTAGGGGGCGATCGAGATATTGTTCACTATCATTCGTTTTGTTGTTGCTGTTCTTACGGCAGTCACCGGTGTATATATAGTGTTGAAACCGGAATCCTACGCCAAGCTGGCCGAGTTTTCGGCCGGTAATGCCAGAGGAAAAACGGAAGTGAAGGCTATCATGGGGGGCACGTTTATAGGGCTTGGGGTTGCTCCGATAGTTCTCTTGGGTGCGCAGATTTCATTCCTTTTTCTGGGGATTGTTTATCTGTTTATCGCCGCAACGCGTATAATGTCCATATTTGTGGATAAGTCTTTGACGTTCACTAATCTGATTACTCTTCTCGTTGAAATAGCATTTGGTCTAATTATGGTACTCCCTATTTGAAAGAAAAGAAACCGACTTAGGTCGGTTTTTTTATACGAGGTACTTCTACCCCTGAGAAGATCATGAAAGAAATGGAGGAAAGGGAATTGAGAGAGGAAGATCTTAAGAAGGCAATAGAGGAAGCATGGGCAAAACGCCTTCAGCTCCCGGTCGATAGATTTGTCTCGAAAGAGCGGTTTCTCATGGCAGATGAGGCCAAGAAAGGGAAGGGCGAGCTCAGTCATCTGAGTTTTGAAAAGCGAACGGTAATTCTTTATGACCCCGAGCTCGAAACAGTTGTAAAATCTGCTCTTGAAGAAGAGGATAGAGAGAAGTTGGCTCTTGCGAAGTTGCTTCACGAGTCTTTTTCTCTTTGGAAAAAGACATCCATCAAGTACCTTAACCCTTCGAATTACGTTCCTTACGACCCACCAATGGATTTCGTTGTCAGAAGACTAAATCAGGGCGACAGGACTGCTTTCTATCGGTTCAGAAACCAGTGTACAAGGGAGGATCTCGCCGAAGGGTTTGTCGAGCTCGACCACGTAGTTGTTTTTGGAGCCTTTTATGAAGAGGAGATCGTGGCGGTCTCAAGCATTATTGAATGGGATAGCATTGCAGATATTGGCATAATAACTATGCCTGATTTCAGGGAGCTTGGCCTGGGAAAGGCAATCGGTTCAAGGGCAAGCGAGTGGGCAATCGTGAATAAGAAACTGATTCAGTACAGACATGACGTATTGAACTACGGATCGCTGAAAGTTTCTCGTGCTCTGGGATTCAGAGAGTACATACTCGAGCAAGAATACACCTATATTGGATGATCACCTATCGGAAGAGAAATGCATCTGTTTCTTCAAGTCAAGAATGTATCTCTCTGAGATTGTAACTAGTGCGTAAGAATCAATTCAGTTTGTCGGGCGATTTTTGTCTCTTTTGATTTGACATGGTGAGCCACAAAAGTGTAGAATCCTTTCATAAATAGCGGGGAGATGAATTGATGATAGACTTCAGATTTTCCTGGATAAATGCATATTATTATTATAACAACAGAAGCATTTGCTTGTGAGTGATAACTCCGGGTAAGTGCTTCTTGCATTTACTCCGGATGAAAGAAAAGAAAGGGTCTCCAATCCGGAGACCCTTTTCTTTTTCAGACAGGAAGGCGGGGTGGTGAAATGGTAGTCGTTCTTAAGAGAGGTACTGGTGAAGAGGAGATTAAGCAAGTAGAGTCTCTTTCAGAGAGTCTGAATCTGAGCTGTCATGTTTCCATGGGGATGGAGAGAGTAGTGATCGGTGTTATCGGTGACGACCGCTATATGTCAGTTGAACGATTTGAGGCTCTTGAGTGCGTTGAACAAGTTGTTCGAGTTCTCAAGCCGTTTAAGCTTGTTTCCAGGGAGTTTCACAGCGAAGATATCTCTGTAGACATTGGCAATGTCTCGATAGGAGGAGGGAAGTTCGTAGTGATGGCCGGTCCGTGCGCGGTCGAGGATAGGCCTATGATAGAAGAGATCGCCGCCTTCCTTTCTGAAATGGGAGTGAAAGTGATTAGAGGAGGGGCTTTCAAGCCAAGAACCTCTCCATACTCTTTTCAAGGTCTTGGAGAAGTAGGTCTGAGATATTTGAGAGAAGCTTCGGATCGGTACGGCCTCAAGACGGTGACCGAGGTAACTGGCGAAGGGACACTTGAGGCCGTCTATGAAATGAGCGACATACTGCAAATTGGGGCAAGAAATTCACAGAACTTCCAGCTTATTCAGAAGGTTGCCGAAAAGGGAAAGCCTATTCTTCTGAAGAAGGGCTTCATGAATACGGTTGAAGAACTTCTTCTTTCTGCGGAGTATATTGCCTCCAAGGGAAACATGTCGATAATACTTTGTGAAAGGGGAATCAGGACCTTTGAGACGGCCACGAGGAACACGCTTGATATTTCTGCCGTGCCGCTAATCAAACTTCAATCTCCACTTCCGATTATCGTTGATCCAAGCCACGCAGCAGGGAGGAGAGACTTGATAATACCACTTTCAAGAGCTGCTCTGGCGGCCGGAGCTAACGGTATCGAAGTTGAAATTCATCCCAGGCCGGAGATGGCTCTTTCCGACAGCAAGCAAAGCCTAAGTTTTGGCGAATTTGAGAAACTAATGGATAGCCTTGGAGCACTGGCCGATTCTGCTGAGCTCCTGCTTACATGATTGGCAGGGAGGACAAAATGAGATTGCTGCCTTCAAAGAAAGTTGCCGGCGAAATAGCTGTGCCTCCTGATAAATCAATCTCCCATAGGGCACTAATGATGTGTTCGATGTGCAGTGGCGTAAGTGTCGTCCATAACCTGCTTGAAAGCAAGGATACTCTAAGGACTTTCAGGATTATCAGCGAACTTGGAGGAGGTTTCAACGGAGATTTCGACAGACTTGAAATATCTCAGGCATCGTGGAAAGAGTCGTCTGAGCCGCTTTATTGTGGGAATTCCGGAACTACTGCAAGACTGATGGCCGGAGTTCTTGCGGGCAAGAGAGGAACTCACATCCTTTTCGGCGATGAATCCCTATCGGCGAGACCCATGAGGAGAGTTATCGCCCCGCTGAAAGAGATGGGGGCAAGGATATCGGCGAGGCAAGAAGATTCGCTTCTTCCAATGTGCATAGCCGGCGGAGAACTGAATGGGTGCGATCATTCTCTTTCAGTGGCAAGTGCTCAGGTAAAGAGCGCGATCTTGCTGGCAGGCATTCAAGCAGAAGGAGTCACAACTGTTACGGAGCCTCACTGCAGCAGAGATCACACAGAGAGGTTGCTTCAATCCATGGGCGCCAGAATAAGTGTGAATGAGAAGAGGGTTGAAGTGGAAAGGAGCGAGCTTCTACCGATTCGATTTTCCATACCCGGGGACATCTCTTCGGCCGCCTTTCTGATAGCTCTGGCGGTTCTTCATGAAAACGGCAAGCTGACGATTCGAAATGTCGGATTGAATGGAGGGAGGACTGGATTCCTAAGACTTCTCATAAGTATGGGTGCAGACATCGAGCTGGAGGTTGAAGAGAGCTCTCCAGAACCAGTGGGCACAATCGTGGCCAGGCCTTCCCGACTCAGAGGTGTGAAAGTTGGAAGCGCTTTGATTCCTTCAATGATAGATGAGCTTCCGCTGATAGCGCTTGCAGGAGCTTTTGCAGAGGGCACAACGACTGTCAGAGGGGCCGGGGAGTTGAGAAAGAAAGAGTCGGACAGGATATCCGTTACCGTTCAAAACTTCAGAAGAATTGGCGTAGAGATACATGAATATGAAGATGGTTTTAGCATTGAAGGCCCTCAAAGAATAATGGGAGGCAAGGTTGATTCCTATGGGGATCACAGAATCGCGATGCTTTTTTCAATAGCGGGTTTGCTGAGCGAGAAAGGAGTAGAGATTACCAACACAGAAGCGGTTGGTGTGTCCTTTCCCGGGTTCTTTGAGACGCTCGAGGAGGTCTGTCGATGAGGTTATGCATAATAGGACATCCAATTTCGCACAGCATGTCGCCAAGCATATACGGCCGTTTTTTCGAGGCCATGAACATCGATGCAACCTACGAAGCAGTTGACATCGACCCCAATGAGTTTTCCACGAAGATAGTCTCGATCATTCAGCACTTCGATGGGTTCAACGTTACGATTCCCTTCAAAGAGAGAATTGTTCCGCACATTGTCTGTCAAGTAGAACCTCCGCTCCTTGCAGTGAACTGCATCTTCCAAGGAAGGGGGTACAACACCGACTGGATTGGTTTTGGAAAGCCTCTGCAGAGGAGACCGATAGAGGAGCCGGTAATGATTATCGGAGCCGGGGGAGCGGCGAGAGCCGTGATTTTCTATTTGAAAAGGGTAGGCGTGAAGAACATACAAATAGTCAATAGAACACTTTCAAGGGCAGAGAAAATCAAAGAAGAGTTCAAAGTATCCGGGAATCTGGAAGTCAACGTCTTTCCCTTGGAAGCCATAAGAGAAGTTGCAGCAAAGAGCAAGAGCATAGTAAACGCCTCTTCTCTGGGAATGAATGGAGAGGATACGGGGATCACTGCTCAAGAGCTTTCCGGCAAGAGCCTCGTATATGATCTCATCTACTGGAAGACGCCCTTGACCGAGTCTTCTCGCCGCTGTGAAGTGAAAACTGTTCTTGACGGAAGGCACATGTTACTTCATCAGGCAATGGAGAACCTCAGAATTTGGGGAGTGCCTTCAGGCGAAAGCTTCGAAAAAACGTTTTGGGAAGTGATGAAGTGAAGTTCACAGTTGTCGGAGACTCTCATGGTAGCGGGGTTTTTGGACTCATTGAAGAACTGCCCTCAGGTGTTTCTCTTTCGATCGATAATATAAACCAGCAGCTCCTACGCAGACAGACGGGCTACGGTCGGGGGGAAAGGATGGAACGCGAGCAGGATAAAGCAGTAGTCAGGTCTGGTCTGTGGAGGGGAGTTACGACTGGAGCCCCGCTCTTAATTGAGATCCCTAATAAGGTTTCCAGTGCAGAGAAGAGTGTGAGAAGTATCCCGAGACCCGGCCATTCAGATTATGCTGCCTGGACAAGATACAAACTGAATGATCTCGCGGTTTATGCAGAGAGAAGCAGTGCGAGATGGACAGCAGCTGCAACGGCTGTTGGATCGGTTGCATCGCAGATTCTTCATGAATTGGGCATCACTTTGTGCGGTTCAGTAATAGCTATCGGGAATGTAAGTTGCGGACTGCCCTCAGAGAGCGGCTGGATTTCAAGAAGAGATGCGTCTCCGGTATTCTGCCACGACAAGGAAGCTTCTCAAAAAATGGTCGAAGAGATAGAGGATTCAATCAAAGCGGGAGATACACTCGGCGGGAGATTTGTGGTTATCGCCGATGGAGTTCCGACGGGAACCGGAGGATACGGGACTCTCTTTGAAAGGCTTGATTCGAGGATCGGCGAGTACTTTATGGCGATTCCTTCTGTCAAAGGAGTCTTCATTGGAAATCCGGACGTGCGACTTAGGGGTAGTGCGTATCACGACAAACTGTTCGTTGAGAACGGCATGATCGTGAGAAAGTCAAACAATGCCGGTGGTATTGAGGGTGGAATATCGAATGGCGAGCAGATTGTTGTTGAGGCAAGCGTAAAGCCGATTCCTTCGTTGAGAAAGGGAATCTCTTCTGTTGACCTGAGCAAAATGAATGAAACGGCAGCTCCTTATGTGCGCGCCGATACGACGGCAGTTCCAGCGGCTTCGGTAGTAGGCGAGTCGATGCTTGCGCTCTTGTTGCTTGAAGCGATTCTTGAGAGGTTTGGAAACGGGGATTTTCGCTCGATAAAAAGGAGGGTGACGGATGAGAGTCTTCCTTATTGGAATGATGGGCTCGGGGAAAAGCACTATAGGTAGAATTCTATCTACAGTTCTAGACAAGGAATTCATAGATATGGATTTAGAGATAGAGAAAGCTAAAGGAACTAGCATAAGTGAGATTTTCGAGAAAGAAGGCGAGGAAGAATTCAGAAGACTGGAAAAGGACCTTCTGAAGAAACTAGTCCACAGGGACGAGATTGTGGTATCGACTGGAGGAGGTATCATACTGGACAAGGAAAACCGCCAGATTTTGAAGGGAGAGAATGCCGTCTATCTTAGGCTTCCTCCGGCCGATCTTTACAGGAGAGTTACTGTCAAGGGACGACCGCTGCTCAAGGAAGGTAAGGAGAGTATCTTCAGGATTTGGGAAGAGCGAAGGGAGCTATACGAGCAGTTTCCGTCTGTTGAAACTTCCAGCCAGTCCCAGTGGGAAACCGTTGCCGCGATATCCATGAAGATAGCTTCCGGAGAAAGCAAAGTGCTCAATAGCAGCTCACATCCAGTGTCCATATCACCTGGAGGATTCAAGTCAATAGGTAGAATGCCGAACGCGGTGGTGTCAAGAAGAGTTAAAAGGATCTTTTCCGAGTGGATCCCTTCTTCGGCTCTATCCATTGACGACGGTGAAGAAGCAAAGGGATTTCACACTCTATTTCAAGTCTATGAGTACCTCATGGATCGAGGGCTTTCGAGAAGTGATGTCTTGGTTGGCGCGGGGGGAGGAACGGTGACGGATCTAGTGGGATTCGCTTCCTCCACATTCAAACGCGGTATCCCCTTAATTCAGTATCCGACGACTCTGCTTGCACAAGTAGATGCTTCTATTGGCGGGAAGAATGGTCTGAACTTCAAAGGGTGCAAGAACGTTGTTGGTAACTTCTACATGCCTTCTGAGACAATAATCGATCCGGTTGTAACGCTTTCGATGGACGAGGGACGGTTCGAAGAGGGCCTCGTTGAGGCCTTCAAGATATTCCTTATAACCGGTCAGTACTATGAGAAGTTCAAGAAGTTGTGCGGTAAATTGAAGGAAAGAAATCTTGCCACACTGAGTGAGGTGCTGGAAGAAGCGGTGAAGCAAAAGGATAGGATAGTCTCGATGGACATTCGTGAAACAGGACTAAGGAAGGTCCTGAATCTTGGTCACACGCTAGGACATCTCTACGAACCATTATCGGGAGTCTCACACGGTATGGCCGTGGCCTGGGGGCTGGAACGGGAGATGCATTATTTCGTGGGTCTGGGTGTTATAGATGAACAGTTGTACAGAGATGTCTCGGATACGCTTTCAGAGATCGTTGGCCTCGATTTTCCGCAACTGCCTGTCGAGGAGGCTCTTAGGCTGCTTAGAAACGACAAGAAAGCAGTTGACTCTGAGAGTGCGGAGATAGAGATTCCTGTGGTCAAGAGACCCGGGGAGTTCGAGTTCTTGAAAGTAAGACTTGATGATTTGCTGGCGGTGGTCGTATGAAGATACTCGTATTAAATGGACCCAATCTTAATATGCTCGGCTCGAGGGAGAAGAGTATCTATGGCGGTTTCACCTACGACGAACTGCGCGAGGCAATAGAAAGGAAGTGCCTAGAGAAAGGGGCGGTGGCCGATCTCTTCCAGTCTAACCACGAAGGAGATCTAGTCGATAGAATCCAGCGTATAGACTATGATGCAGTCATAATAAATGCAGGTGCTCTAACTCATTACAGCTACTCGCTTAGAGATGCTCTTGAGCTTTTCAAGGGTCTAAAGATCGAAGTGCATATTTCAAACATCTTCGCTAGAGAAGAGTTCAGAAGCCGCTCAGTGATTTCCCCCGTATGCAAAGGCACAATTGCGGGACTTGGACTGCAGGGATACCTGCTGGCCATAGAATATGCGGTTTCAAATCTACACTCGTCGGCGGATCGGGAGGCGGTTGAATGAAGGCTATTAGGGGTGCAACATCTATAGAGTCAGATAATCCCGAAGAGATCGGAAGTTGTGTTATAGAACTAATGGAGGAGATTTTCAGAAGGAACGAGATCGGTGAACTGCACTCCGTGATATTTACCGTTACAAGCGATATAACTTCGTACAATCCGGCGACTGCCTTCAGGAAGGCATTTAACCAGAGTGATGTCGCGTTGCTGTGCCTCTATGAAGCCTCTTTTGAGAACTCGGGTGGTGGGATAATCAGGGTGCTGATTCACTGCGAGTCAAAGACTAAAAATTTCGTTTATTTGCGACGTGCGAAAAACTTGCGCCCAGATCAGGTGGAGATTGGTGACTCAAACACATGAAAATACAGATTATCGGCGCCGGTTCGATTGGGGGTTCGATCGCGATAAGGCTCTCGAAGTGCGGCCACGAAGTTTCGGTTTTTGATGAAAGTATAGGCACAACCGAGGCTCTGAAAAGAAAACATCGAGACATTTCGATATCCCTCAAAATCTGTGAGAGTGCGGATCTAACAATCTTGGCTGTTCCCATGAGTTCAGAAGCTCAACTGCTACAATCGGTTGCTTTCGAAGAGACCGTATTAGATGTTGCTAGCGTTATGCAGCCCTTCCAGTTGATCGCCAGAAAGAGAAAAATCAGGTTCATTAGCGGTCATCCGATGGCTGGTAACGAACACAAGGGTCCGGCCGGTTGGGACGAGTCGATGTTCGACGGCCGCGTCTTTCTGCTTTCTCCCGGGGAGTTTGCTTCCGCAGAGGATCTGAAACGTGTTTTAGAGATTATAGGTGATCTGCGTTCGTCTCCGGAACACCTCTCGCCGGAGAGACACGATTTAATCGTAAGCAGGGTGAGCCAGGCAGCCTACTTTCTCTCCAGAACGTTACTTAATCTCGGCAGTGATTTCGAGAAGTACACCGGACCGGGCTACGCTTCAACTTCCAGACTGGGAAGACAGAACAGGGATATGGTCATCGACATGGCTAGATTCAACGGAAAGAATATCGCTTCCTCGCTTGAGGAAGCGGAAATCTATCTGCGCAAGATCAGGGTCGCGATCGAAAATGAAGATCTGAACGAACTTGAAGAACTGATTTCTGAGTGACTTATCATGTGTTGAAAAGAGTACTCGACTCTGCCTATCCGCTTGAATTAACCAAGTCTATATCGAAGGGCTTGGAGGAGATCCCTCTGAAGGCATAAAGTCACAAATCTCTCGCCAAAAGCACAATGTTGTCTATTCCGGAGAGCATAACAACAGATGAGCTACCGTGCCTAGATTCCTGAATCCGTTTTCTACAAAGAAGCTTGTCGGCCCGTTCGGGAATGGACTTACTTCACCGGATAATACCTCTACGCGACTGAACCCGAGCTTTCTGCACTCCTCCAGGACAGACTCGATCAATTCCCCGCGATAGTCGTATCGGGAGTCAGGAGAACTGTAGACGCAGGTAATGAAGGTTGTGGACTGGTCCTTTGAGATTGGGTAAGGGGAATTGAGCAAGGGAATAACTTCAACCAGTGCGACTGGTTTTCCTTCAGCAAAGGAAACGAAGCCGAAGACGACTCCATTTCTCCTGGAACGCTCGTACCAGTCGATTTTGCTCTCTGTACCGTCGCCGGTTCCATTGGTGCACACAAGACATGCATGCTTCAAAGACTCTTTCGAAAGGTGTTCTATACCATCGCTGTTTCCGGGGGGGTTCGTTTCGCTTGCTCGAACGGAGCCACGATTTTCCGACCCGTCAGTACGTCAACTTTGAAACTGGACGAGACCGGCCCCACAATCTCCAGATCTCCGTGAATAACCGAGAAAGGAAAGAAAATACGGATATCGACACTTTCCTACATTAGATTGCATTCGATGAGGTCAAGATCTAAAACCGCCGCGGTCTTTCTAGCTTGCTGCAGTGCTGATGCGTTCCAGGGGCACTGGTTACCGAAGTAATAGACTCTAAGTGCTCTGTCGGTCATTGACAACCTCGCTATTTCTTCACCAGCGTGTAGACAGTGTTTCCCATTGTCTCATCCTTGAGTATGTAGAAGCCGGCGTTTCTTAACCATTGATCGTACCAGCTCTTCAGGGGCTTGAAATTGTATCTTCCTTCTTCATCTAGAAACTCGCCGACAACTACAGGGAGTCCGCTTTTCTTAAGAATGTCGTGCCGCTTCTTGGCCTCTTCTTCTTCACTGATTCCCGTTACGATTAGACCCACACCGCTGGTCTTAACTGACCTGGCGATTCTTAGAAGGGTCTTTGACCATAACTCGGGATGGAGTCTTTGAAGCATCCCAGAAGCGATGAATCCATCAAAGATACCTAGGAAGTTGAAATCGGAAAGGCTGACATTCATAACCCGGATTCCCATTGACTGCGTGACCGCTTGGTTACAGGAAACCCCCACGACTCTAAGTTTCATATCTCTTAGGAGAGGCCAAAAATCTGCAGAGCGGCAGCCGAAGTCTGCGACTATGTTCGACTCTTCGAGAAACCCTACCATCCGTAATACGAAATCCTGCAGTTTTCCTTTGTCTATCTCAATGTCAATAGAAGGTTGCTCTAGCACTCTAGCTCTATGTTGTTCAAGCCAATCTCGTCTTTGCAATCTACTCACCTACTATTAGAGATTGTATCGGAGTATGAAGGATAATCAAACAAAAGTCCTGACTCTAGTTGTCAGAAATGGTAATTCATCTTCACTGCTTCAGTCTTTGACTCTCCAAATCTATAGGCTATTTCTGCTACAAAAGTGAGCGATGCGTCTCTATCGGCCTCATAGTAGACTGTTTTTGCTAATTCCTGCGAATTATTGTCTAATGGTAGGAAGAGAGTCTCTCTCGAATCCTCTCCTCCAACAACCTTTATCACCGCTCAGAAATTCTAAGCTCTTCATCTCTAGAATACTGTGTGTACAGATCAATTGAGTAGTGGATCTTGTCTGTTTCAAGAAGCCATGAGTGTCCAAGCAGTTGATAGTGCTGAATGTTGTACAGATCGTGAGAAATGGCAAATTCTTTGTTCAATGTCTCTTTGTCGCCATCTCTTACTCTAACCTGACCGTAATAGTTCTCTTCAGGCAATAGCTCGATCAAGGCAGTGAAGACACCGTTCTCCGATTTGAGTCCATAAGAACGTACCTCTGCATCTTCATGGATTTCATTCAGAAATAGTTTACTTCCTTCTGTGAATTCAGAAAGAGTTACAGAGGCTTAAGTACAACTTTTTCAAGAGAAGTTGTAGGTCTGGTGAAGTGCACCGACTTGATAATGTCGTCAGATTTCTCGATTTGGTTTCGAATATCGCTAACAACGGAATCAAGAGATGCAACTCTCGATCTGAGTGTAAAAAGGTCGGTGCGGACAGTCGAAATCTCATCCAAAAGTTTGTCTGACTTAATAACGGTTGTTGCGAGATTAACGATTGCAGCCGCCGAAATCAATACAACCAATAACCAGGCGATGCCCTTACTCATAACATCATCTCCTACTGAGTATTCACCCCGGCAATTTGAATAATATCACGATTTTCGTCTTAGCTCAAACACTGGGATTCGATGCAATATAATTTACTAAAAGGGAGGTCTGAAGATGATTGTTGAGAACGTGAAAAGACTGAGAAGTGAAATACCTGATAATGTGACCATCGTAGCTGCATCGAAAACGAGGACTGCTTCAGAGATACTGGAGCTTCTGGAGAGCGGTTTAAGGGATGTCGGTGAAAACTACGTTCAGGAGGCTGAGGGAAAGTTTGATGCCATAGGCAACAAAGCTAAATGGCATTGCATTGGGCACTTACAGAGAAACAAAGTGAAAAGGGCAGTAGAAATATTCGACCTAATTCAGACCGTAGATTCTTTCAATTTAGCAGAGGAGATAGACAAAAGATGTTCATACCTGGGTAAGAGAATGCCGGTAATGATCGAGGTTAACAGCGGCAGAGAGGAGAACAAGGCAGGAGTCTTGCCGGAAAATGTTCTACAACTGATAATCGAGATCTCACCTCTCAAGAATGTTTCGGTTGTCGGTCTTATGACAATGGGCCCTTTCACAGAAGATCCCGAAGAGATAAGACCTAGTTTGAGGCTTACGAGAAGACTTTTCGAAGAGATCTCGAAAGAGAAGATCGAGGGAGTCGAGATGAAGAAACTATCAATGGGAATGTCCAATTCCTACAGGGTCGCGATCGAAGAGGGCTCGAATATGGTTAGACTGGGAACGATCATCTTCGGAGAGCGACAATAATCATCCCCTCGAGTTGATTCCCGCTGCAATAGGGAGTCAACAGGGCAATATCTAGAGAGATTTCTTTCGAGATTCGGAGTTTCAGTGGCGAGAGAGATCAGATTCCAGTGAAGGACTTCACGAATTCTTTAGCCTATGAGGATCATGTGCTGCTGACATTTGTGAGCAGTTCAAGCCCTATCCTCATTCTCTTTGTGTCGACTTCCAGGACCCTTACCTTAACAATCTGGCCTACGCTCAATACCTCGAGAGGGTCTCTAACCATCCTTCCCATCTTGCTCTTGTGAATAAGCCCATCCTGTTTGACTCCTATATCAACGAAGGCTCCGAAATCTACGACATTTCGAACAGTGCCCTCCAGTTCCATGCCGGTGGACAGGTCTTCCATGGAAAGGACATCCGTTCTAAGGATCGGTTTTTCGAGTTCCTCCCTGGGGTCCAAACCCGGCTTTTTCAACATGCCCACAACTTCTCTCACAGTTATTGAATTGAATCCCCTTTCCTTAGCAAAGGCGTCCAAATCTATCTCGTTCAGTTTTGCCGAGACTTCTTCTTTTCTCGTGAAGAGCTCTTCAGGGTCAAAGCCAGCAATCTTGAGGATATCCGCGGCGATCCGATAACTTTCTGGATGAACGGAAGTCCCATCTAGCGCCTCCGAGCCATTGATTATTCTGCAGAAGCCAGCTGCCTGCTCGAAGGCCTTTGGACCCAGACCGGAGACTTCCAGGAGCTCCTTCCTGTTCTTGAAAGAACCGTTCTCCGCCCTGTATTTGACGATATTCAGAGCGGCCCGTGAGTTCAGACCGGAAATGTATTTCAATAAGTGCTCCGATGCAGTGTTGAGATTGACTCCTACAAGATTGACAACGGACTCGACCTCTCTGTCGAGGGTCCTCTTCAGTTCTGACTGATTTACATCGTGCTGATACATACCTACTCCAATAGCTTCAGGCGAAATCTTCACATATTCGGCGAGGGGATCTTGAACTCTTCGGGCGATCGATATAGCCCCCCTTGTTGTTACGTCCTCATCCGGGAATTCCTCAATTGCGACTTTTGAAGCCGAATAGACAGATGCGCCCGACTCGGTGACTATCATATACTTGACAGGAAGATTGTGTTCTCTAATCAGCCTGCTCACGAAGAGTTCGGTTTCCCTTGACCCCGTGCCATTACCTATAGATATAAGCTCGACATTCAACGTGTTTATCGCCTGAACAACTTTCATCGATGAACCGACGTAGTCATTCTTTGGAGGGGTGGGAAAGATCACGTCATGATAAAGAAGGGAACCGTCCTTTCCGATGACTGCAAGCTTGCACCCGGTCCTATAACCGGGGTCAACACCCATTACCACCTTCTCGCCGAGAGGAGGCTGAAGAAACAGGTCTCTCAGATTTCTGGCAAATACATGGATTGCCCTGCTTTCTGCTTCTTCTCTTATCAGATTTCTCACTTCTCTTTCTATCGAGGGCATGAGAAGTCTGGAGAAGGAATCGACCGAAGCCTCAATCAACTCTTCATAGTAGGCGAGATAGTCTCTCCATCCCAAGAGATCTCTCAAAGTTGGAAGGATATCGTACGGGAGCTCCAGTTTCAGCGAAATAACCTCCTCGCGCTCTCCTCTGAAAAGAGCGAGAATTTGATGGGCTACCAGTCTTGATATTGGCTGAGAGAAGTTGTAGTAATCTCTGTAGACTTCACGCTCATCCTCCTTTTCCGTTCGGGAGCTCTTGATTATCCCCTTCTCCTTAAGTAGACTTCTTAGCTTTTCTCTTACTGCCACTTCCTGAGAGAATTCTTCGGCAAGTATATCTCTGGCTCCTTCGAGTGCATCTTCGAGCTTGAGGATTTCCTGTTCTGCATTTATGAAAGTGAAGACAAAAACCTCATCTTTGATTCTCGAAGATTTAAGGAAATCCGCTAGAGGCTGGAGCCCTTTCTCCCTTGCCTTGTCGGCTCTGGTCTTCTTCTTTGATTTGAAGGGAAGATAGAGGTCCTCAACTAACTGAAGATTCTTTGCTCCTTTGATGCTTGCTTCCAGCACATCAGTAAGCTTTCCTTTTTCCTCGATTATCCTAAGAACCTCATCTTTTCTGGAACTCAGTTTTTTCGCATACTCGAGAGCATCGGAAATCTCTCTTAACTGTATCTCATTTAACTCTCCAGTCTTTTCCTTTCTGTATCTAGCGATAAATGGAATCGTCTTTCCTTCTTCGAGCAGTTCGACTGCGTTTTCTACTTTCCATCTTGGTAAAGCCAGCGAGTTGGCGATGTCCAATATTATCTCATTCATCCGAAGTAACCTCCAGAACGGTCTTAATTGTCTCAATAGGGAAGGAACCGTAAGCAGTTTCATTCGAGAGGACGACACCTGAAAACCCCTTTCTCTGAACGTCCTTTAAGTGGCACAGTTCACTCCTCGTAGCGAAAGGGTGCTCTACCATGTGCTCCAGAACCTCCCCTGCCATCAGAACCGGCTTGTAAAGATCATTAATATTTGCCGAAAAATAGTCATAGAAGTCTACAAGCCCTCTCGGCCCCAGCTGCGCACCGAGATCTCCGCGGCATAACCAGAGCTCGTCGCTTGAAGCGGAGATTTCCTCGATTTTCGAGAAGGGTAGCTCCCTTTCGATCTTCGATGCCACAGCTCTTCCGGAAAGATCCTTCAGTTCGATTACTTCACTTGGACTTGAGACGAATGAAAGAGCGTATCTTATGAAGTCATATTTCTTAGTAGTCAGCACAATTTCTATGTCTCTCGATGAGAGCTCGATCTGATTTATGGGGTGCGGCGAGATGTTCATTCCTTTGGAAGGTCTTATTGTTCCTCCTCTCAGGACCATAGCTCTTGCGAAATCGGCTTCCGTCTTTAGCACCTGAAGTTCTATTCTGCCATCTTCTATGGAGACTTTAATCCCCGGGGAGAGATATGACAAAGATCTCGGGTCTATCAGTATACCCCTGAGTTCCGAACATTTACTACCCAGAATCACCTGTTCTCCGGCCTTTAGTTCGATTACCCGCTGGCTGCGCGATAGTCTAAGCTTTGCTCCCTGGAGATCAATATACAATGGAAGCGAGCAGATATCCTCGTAGTAAGACACGAACTTCTGGAGGTCCTCAAGAGTCACATGTGATGAGTTTATTCTTATCGCCGAAGCCCCGGCCAACTCTACAGACTTGAGTAGTTTCCTGTCACTTATTGTAACAACGATCGAAAACGCTCCCATACTGATCACCTCTACTGAATTATATCAGTAACACCATTTGAGGCCTCTGCCTTTTGAGGAAGATGAAGCTACCGAATCTTTAATAATGATGGCTCTTTCTTACATCAGGTAGGTGGGAAATTGAGGTAGTTATCGGCTAATACGGGATCGTTCAATACGCAAGATATTAGACTAAACAAGTCCTTCCCGAATGCAGCTCTCAAGAGCGCTCACAATCTCGGGATCATATTGGGTGCCCGCCTGGGACTTCAGTTCCTCAAGAGCACCCTTGCAGCTCATTGCATCTCTGTACGGTCTTCGCGACGTCATTGCGTCAAATGAGTCGGCTACAGCTACTATTCTGGCCTCCAGCGATATTTCATCTCCCTTCAATCCGTCGGGATATCCGGAGCCATTTACGCGTTCGTGATGATGTCTGATGATGTCGTGAGTATCTTCTAGAAAGCTGTTTTTTACCATCTGACAGCCAAACACCGGGTGAAGCTTAATTCTCTCGAACTCCTCTTTGGTTAATCTTGAGGGTTTCTTCAGTATCGAGTCCTCGATTTTGATCTTTCCGATGTCGTGGAAAAGGGCTCCCATCGCTATGTTCTCTTGCTTCTCTGGAGGGACGCCTAGCTTTCTTGCTATGGCAACCGATACATCTCTGACTCTTTTCCCATGTCCGTGGGTGTATGAGTCCTTTATCTCAACTTGAGAAAGAATACTCTTCATCACCGAGATATTCTTGCTGATGTGCTTGAACAAAGGTCTTGAAGAAATATGCAGAAGCTTGACATCCGTTTGGGGTTTCAGCTCAACTGGAGCCTTAAGATTGTGGGCGTAGAAGTAGTCGCCATGGCCAAGATGAACTTCTTCATCGGAGGAGTTGCAGGAAATCTTTCCTTCGATCACATAATAGAATTCAAGAAGATCTCCACCCGCAAAGGTATCCAGAAAAGTGACGACTCCCGACTTGAGTTCATAAACTGAAATCTCTACTCCGTCGCCGTGAGCCAGAAGAGACAGAGAAGAGTTTTTTTGGACAACCGTTTCGATCGCTTCGTTAGATTTGCAGACTTTGAACCCTTCCATTTATTCCCCCAAAAAGAGCATCACAATAAAAACTATAATCTAGTACAGTGTATCACAAAAGACGCATAGTTTGCCTAAAACGGAAAAATGCCGTAGATGACTACGGCATCTAAAGCTCACTTTAACTCGCATGACTTGATTAGTCGTCGATAATCAGTATCGGATCTATTAGAAAGACCTTGTAGCCGAGCTTCACCGGTACATAGTAACAGATGGCTTTGCAACCAAGCTCTTCGATTCTCGCTATCGCATCCTGAGAAATTCTCAGAGCCTTACTGGCGAGTTCATTGCCTAGATTGTCTATTAGGGTTTCATATGCGTTTTGTGACATCCCTCTTTCAGTATAATGCACCGTGAATTTCTCGGCCTTCTCTACCGCCACTTCAATCAGCGACTCAATCTGTTCGTTTGCAGTGTTGGCTATCTCTTGTGCTAGATCAACCGAGGTAGCGATATCCGCAACGGCAAAAACCGAAACAAGAAGAAGCAACAGCGTTAAGGCAATTCCTTTTCTCATTGGTGTCCCTCCTCTCAATTTCTTCGAACGTATTAATCATATCATATAATCTATCGATTTCAAATATTCCGATATGCTCAGCATTACTCTCTCGACATCCCCATCTGATTCTTGATCTGCAACCGGTCTGAGATGTGATATTCTCATACTAGCATGTAGTTCGAGAGGTGAGGACTGTGGAGAAATTCTTCGATCTTTCCAGAGCAATTGAACACGGCCAGGCTGTCTATCCAGGCGATGAAGAGACTGAGTTGATCAGATCCAGGCATCTGGCAAAAGATGGGTTCAACAATCACAGGCTGAGAATAAGTATGCACTCGGGAACGCACATTGACGGACCCATGCATTTGACAGAGTCTGACACATATATTGACGAGATTGATATCGGCAGCTTCATCGGAAAAGGTATTTTACTGGACGTGAGGGGCGAAACGGAGATAAGAATGAAGTCGGAGTATGAAAAAGAAGTACCTCTGGAGGCGATAGTCTTGTTCTGGACGGGCCGTGACGTGTTTTTTGGAAGTGAGGATTATTTCGTCAACAACCCCTATCTGACGATGGAGCTCGCCGAGTTTCTGGTTAAGCGGAGAACCCGGCTTGTTGGTTTCGATTCATCCTCTCCTGACAGGTTTCCCTTCGATATTCACAGAATTCTATTCAATGGAGGCTGTTTGATCGCAGAAAACCTCACGGGGTTTGAAAGAATCGCGAACTATGAGCATATCAAAGTCTTTGCGATTCCCCTTAAGATCCATGCCGACTCCTCTGTAGCGCGAGTCTTTGCGATTGCAGAATAAAGGAGGGTAGAGCTTTGAAGATCCAGCAGATTGGCAGCAGGGGAGTTTTGTTTACCTTTCAGGACGGAGACTCCCCGATGACTGGAGAGACATCCGTTTACTTGATAGAAGGCAGATATCGATTCTATTTGTGTGACACGTTTCTGGGGAACAGATCCATGAGTGTTGTCAAGAACTACATCCAGGAGACTTCCAGAAAGGATCTTGTAATCTTCAACTCACATTCGGATTATGACCACATCTGGGGAAACGGAGCATTCGAAGGGTGCGAAATCGTGGCTCATGAATTTGCTAGGAGAAGAATGGAAGAGAGATGGGATTACGATTTCGAAAATCTAGAGAGATTTCGAGACGGAGAAGTTTTGAAAAGACTTCCCGGCATTACCTTCAGCGATAGACTAGTCTTTGAAGATGACGACATAGAGTTTCGTTATATGCCCGGGCATACGCTGTGTTCTTCAATATGTCTGGATAGAAGAGAGTCGGTGGTCTTCGTGGGAGATCTTGTGGAAGATCCTCTGCCACTTACTCTTTGGAACGATCTGATCACGTTCATGGAGAGTTTGAAGACTATACTTGAATCGTCATGTCAGACAGTTATTTCCGGACACTCTGGCATCGTCGCTGGGAATCTTATAAGAAGCAATCTAGAGTATCTGAAGGCTCTTTTCCTTGGTGAAGAAATAGACGTTGAAGAAGGCGAAGAGACACATTTGTTCAACACGAAGTATCTCGACTTTCTGCATTATGAAGATATCGCAAGAAAAATGCTTGGCGAGAAGTTTGACTTCGTGCAGTTCAAGAGAGAGTTTTGGCAGATGCTTGGAGTGGAAAGGGAATCTTTGAAATTTGAATCGAGATTGATCCGACAGACTCCTTCTGAAAGACTTGAAGAGATCTGGCCCCAATATGAAGAGCTGTTGAATAGCAGGAAAGCTTTGGAATGAAAGAGAGTAGAATACTTAGCAGCAAATGAATTCGATGGAGGTGAGAATGTTTGGATTTTCGATTATTCCTTTAATTATAGGTATCACGGCGGTTGTGGGACTGATTATGTACTTCACGATTGCAAGGTGAAACGAGAGCAAAGGTTAATAAACCAGTAGTGATCTTATATCCCGGACAAGTGAACGCTTTCATGATCTCTTTTCCATGACTGGTATCTTTCGGATGTCTTTGCTTGGTCGTATTAAATTACTGCCCCTCAAACGTTCAAAACGAGTGAAGGGAAGCTTGATCAGATAGTAAAACTACTCTAGAGAAGTATCTCGAATCTGCAGAGTATCCTCTTCATTGATTGCTGAGTTACATCCCTTCCGAGGCTGCATGTATTCGGACGTATGTATCTTCACCCCACACGGCAGAGAAACGATTCTGGGAATAGTAGGCTGCCGCCTGTTGTAGCAACCCGGCCTTACATGGTACCAAGACCTGGACACCGTATTTCTGGGCGAGTTCTCCGATTATCTTGGCTTCACGTGCAAGAACTTCCGTTTCCATGTATGATCTCGCTATGTGCAGCGCCTCCAGAATCCAGTTCTTCTGCTTGTCGTTCAGCATCCTCCATGTAGCCTCGCTAATTACCGGGTTGATCGATTCTATCTGATGTCCGGTGAGTATTACGGTCTTTATCGAATCGATGCATTCTTCAGCTGTAATGCATTCAAGAAGCATCTCAGCACCCTGAACCGCACCACAGCTCATTGCTTCCTTTAAAGTGTTCTGACCCATATAGACGGGAGTTGCACCAAGAGCTTTGCAGGCGTCATATGATCCGGGGTAACAGCTTGAGCAGAGTTTCAGCCCCGCAAGTGCTGAAGACTCTTCCATACTTCCTATGGTTTGGTTCAGAAAGAGCTGATGGCTTCCACAATACCAGTTATCGAGGACTCTTATTCCCGTGGCAGCAACTCTGTCGAAAATCTCTGCCATGATTTCACTATCCGTTGCCCTGTCCATGTGTTCCAGGTCCTCAAAGAGATAAGCGGCTGTGAAAATCGAGAGTTCGGGCAGAAACAGAGAGTCAGATATCGTGCACAGGTTACAATCAAATGCCATCAATTCCGTTCCGTTGATTACACCGGAAAGAAGTTCTTTGGAACTACGGTTATTAGTATGAAAGATCCTGACGTAGATGTCTCCTTTGCTGAGAGTGTTTACGGTGCTTGCGAAGACCTTCATCGCCTTAACTTTCACATCATCCAAGGGAGCGGAGGTAAAGGCGCTTATGAATACGCTGTACTCCTCTTCTTCCTCACATTCACTGTAGAAGCCGTCGACTGCTTCTACGGGTTCAGATTCTTCCTTAGATGAAGAGGCAGAAGATGCAAAATAGTAGAATGAGGGATCCCCCTCTTCCTCCCCTTCTCTGTAGAATCCTCTTGCGGCCATATTCTCCAGAGTGATTGGGTCTGTATTGTCTTCTTCATACTTGAAAGAAGAAACCGAAGATACGAAATAGTAGAATGAGGGATCTTCGTATTCTTCGCCTTCTCTGTAGAAACCTCTGACCTCCATGTTTTCTAAAGTGAGTGACTCTAGATTGTTTGCATTATCTTTGACAGAGGGGACATTCACCACGAAAACGTAGGATTCGTTGACTTCTTCCTCCAGGTAGAACCCTCTCGCCTCCATGTTTTCTTTTTTCAGGGAATCTTCTTCGACTGTCTCTTCAACATTAGGTTCGTACATCTCGTCTATCGGTTCTTCGGAAAAAACGGATACACTAAGCATTATTATTGAGACTAAGAGAAAAACTGATATTAACTTCATTCTTCTCATGTAATCTCCTCCTCGGGCCAATGAGGCCTCTTATCGGTTAGATCGCTTTATGTAAGGGCGATATATACCATCGGTTTTTTCCTATCGCAACGAGAGTATAAACCCCGAAATAGCAGCTGAAGGGGTACATTTGCCTCGAACTTGATGGGAACACTTTGCTCAAGAACAGTTTTTTGAGATCTGCTATTCAAGGGTATTGTTAGCGTGACAAATAACTTCATTAGCTTGGTGTATTATGAAGTAGAGTGGATTTTCGTTTATGCTGGAGGGTTTCAGTTGAGATTCAGGAGTTCTGAAGAAAGAGCCATGGCAATGGGGACGATGAAGATTCCCTCTCTGCTCGTCGGTCTTTCGATTCCTTCAATCGTTGCAATGTTGACAAATGCTATCTACAATCTAGTCGATACTTTCTTCATTGGGCGGATAGGCACAAGCGCCGTAGGCGCAGTTGCAGTCGCTTTTCCGATATTCAATCTGATTGGAGCCGTTGGTCTGACTTATGGCGTGGGAGCGGCTTCGTATGTCTCGCGTTTGCTCGGTGCAGGAGATAAGCAACAGGCCGATAAAGCGGCATCTACGGCTCTATTTACGAGTCTGGCGACCGGGATAGCCTTTACATTGCTTGGATTGATATTCTTGGACCCGCTCCTGACCGCTTTTGGCGCAACTGAGACAATAATGGAATATGCTAGGGAATACACAATGATAATCATTATGGGATCGATCTTCACCATGATGAATATGACCATGAACAACCTAGTTAGAGCGGAGGGTAACGCCCAGAGATTCATGGTTGCCATGGTATCGGGAGCTCTACTGAATGTCGCTCTCGATCCGGTTTTCATATTTGGCCTTGGAATGGGAATAACTGGAGCGGCCGTCGCAACTGTAATATCTCAGTCTGTTTCGACGATTATAATCCTCGAGTACTTCGTTCGTAAGAAGAGTTACACAACTCTATCGATAAGGCTGTACAGGTTCTCTCTTCAGATATACTCAGAAATCTTCAAAATTGGGCTTCCGACATTCTTGCGACAATCCCTGTCCAGTTTCGCCGTTGCACTGTTGAATAACGCCGCCGGAAACTACGGGGACCACGCCGTTGCGGCCGTCGGAATAACAATGAGGGTTCTTATGTTGGGCATGATGGTTCTATTCGGATACGGTCAAGCATTTCAACCGGTTGCTGGCTATAATTACGGCGCAAAGAAGGTTTCGAGAGTTTTCGAAGCTCTGAGATTTTCGGTGATCGTGACAACGGTCTTTGCAACGGTTTTTGCCATAATCGGGTTGACAATACCTGGTTCGATTATCAGCATCTTCAGTAATGACCCCGAAGTCATCGATGTGGGTTCCAGAGCCTTTAGGGCGGTAAACATTTTCTTTCCCACATCCGGCTTCGTGATAACCTTCACAGTTTTGTTCCAGGCACTTGGAAAAGGTTTCGCGGCTGGCTTCCTTTCGATGTCGAAGCAGGGGTTCTTCTTGATTCCCGCAGTGATTGTCTTGCCAAGGTTTTTCGGACTCAACGGAGTGATTTATTCTCAAACAGTTGCAGATTTCTTTACACTTTTCATTGCGGCTATTCTTGCATTCATGATCGTTAGAAAACTCAAGTCGCAGAGTAGAGAGCTTCCCGTGGAAGAACAGGGGGCTAGTTACACCTAGAAGATTACAGGTGAATTCCCTTCTCTTATGAAGGCCCAAGACATATCTTTGGCAGTGTGACCAATTCCGATGTTCCCATATCTGTCGATCGCTATGAGTCCACATTCACAGTTGAAGTATCTGGCTCTCTCGAGAGCGATGTCTACGGATTTTTGAGCGGGGTATTGTTCCATGAAGAAGGCGACCAGCCTGCTCAGTGTGAGCTTCATGATCTTTTCTCCATGACCCGTTGCGGAGATTGCACCGAATGAGTCCGCATAGGTTCCTGCTCCCAAAATGGGGCTATCTCCCACTCTACCGAAACTTTTCATCATCATTCCGCCCGTGGATGTTCCGGCGACCATTCTTCCGTGGTCGTCTAGTGCGACCGCGCCGCAGGTAGAGTGATATTTCTCGGCTTGTTTTGCCAGCTTGACGCTCTTTCCAAATCTAGTCTTCTCGCCTCTGGCGATTTTTTCAAGTTCTTCTTTCCACTGAAGGTGTCTTTTCGGAACGATCAGTTCATCTTCCCTAGGAAACCCTAGAACTGTAACGAATTCCTCCAGTTCGGCTCCGGCAAGCAAAACATGATCGGTTTGCTCCATGACGGCCCGTGCCACCGTTATGGGATGGAGAATTCTCTTAAGTCCGGAAATCGCCCCCGCATTTAGGTTGTTGTCCATTATCGCAGCATCCATTTCTATATCGCCGCGATAAGTAAGCGCCGATCCCCTGCCACAGTTAAAGGTGGGATCTTCTTCCATCACGGACACGGCGGTAACAACGGCTTCTTCTGCGTTGTTCATCTTCTGAAGAGTTGAGAATCCTTGCTTGACAGCCTCTTCGACTCCTCTTCTGTGTTCATCGGCGTCTATTACGCTACTAAAGCTTCCGGTACCGCCGTGTACAATGATGGCCTTCATGCAAACACCTCGTTTCAGGCAATAGAATCTTCCTTGATGAAAACAAGAACACTCCTCTTTAAAAAGCAATTCAGATGCCGCGGTGGGCTAAGTCAATTTCCCTCTTCGATTCCTTTTTTCTTTTCACAAATTAGAGCCTTCACAAACAAGCGATGAAACTACTTGCTCTTTCCTTCAGTACTTATTGCCTTGTAACCTCTCTCCTCTACCTCAAACAACCTTCTCATCTCCTCCATGCCGGTCTTCTTCTCGCTTAGAATGATGAAGTTCCCTATCATTTCCGCTACTGCAACGGGTCCGACGAAGGAATTGCCAAACAGAAGTGAGTTGTTCTCGCACAAAATCGACGAATAGGCTTTTGAATAGACCGGACAGTCAATGGAATCTGTAACGAGCAGAGTTCTTGCGGTTCTTTCACGTGCAAAGTCGATCATGTATCCCACTTCTTTTGAGTATGGAGGAAAGGTCATAACTATCAGAGCGTCATTTCTTTCCATAAGCTTTATTTTGAAGGAAAAGTCGGAGACCGATCCCGACAACAACCAGGTCGGCTTCCGCTGGAGAACGGAGATTGTGTACCGCATCAACGAAACCACGTGTCTTGTAGCGCCAAAGCCCCCGAAATAGATGTTCCTGGCTGTCCTTATAGTGTCCACCCATTTGTGAAGCTCTTCTTCTCTGATCCCGGACAGAGTGTTTTTGAGATTGTTGATCTCATTCTGTCTTAGCAATTTCAACTGGTTTTCCACCGGAGCCATGTCAAGTTCTGTCGTTGCGATCTTTTCATACGGAGATAGCCTTCTTCTAAGTTCGCGCTGGATAGCCTTTTTCAGTTCATTGAATCCCGAGAAACCGAGACGCCTAGAGAATCTGACTACAGATGCCTTGCTAGCGCAGGCCATAGAGCTGAGTTCTTCAATGGACATGAATCCCACTTGCGAGTATTCTTTGAGGATATAGGTTGCTATCCTTTTGTAAGCTGGCGATAAACCATCTTTTATTTTCGCTATTTCTTCGGATACCATTGTTATCAACCTTTCGGCAAGGAATTAGTTAATCACTTATTTTATGAAACTATCTTTTCATAATAATAGCATAGTGAAACTATATTTTCATAACTGTATTCGCTGATTTTTGGAAAAAACTGAGATGATCGGTGAACTGTCAAAGCTTGATCTCGATGCTCAATTTCGTGAGAGATGATTTGGTAGATTTGATGTGATCAAGGTCTGTAGGAATTAGTTTGGAAACATTCTACTTAGCAGTTCATGATGATAGAATATAGCTACACTAATAGGAGGTGGATTTATGAAGCGAGTTCTTATCCTTACGATCTCTCTGATGTTAGTAGCAGCGGCCTTTTCAAACCTGGTGGTTTATTCCAGTGTGGATGAGGCAAATGCAAGGAAGATATTGAACGCATTTGTAGAGGAGACCGGAGTCAAGGTAGATTTCGTATTTCTTTCATCCGGGCCGGCGCTTGCACGAATCGAAGCAGAATCAAACAATCCACAGGCAGATGTTTGGTTTGGGGCTCCTTTGGAAAATCACATTATTGCAAAGGAAAGGGGACTTACGCAGTCTTATAGGACACTGAGCGTGTACGGTGTATCTCCAGAATTCTATGATGTTGAGGGCTATTATCACCCGATTTACATGAATCCTCTTGGCGTTGGAGTGAACACTTCAGTTATTGAGCAGATCAAAGCTTCTGTACCGGAAACATGGGAAGATCTCCTTGATTCTTCATACAGGAGAATGATACAATATCCAAATCCACAGTCTTCAGGAACTGCATACAGTCTGATAACTGGTCTTGTGAAGATTTACGGTGAAGACGGGGCTTTCGAGTATCTGAAAAATCTCGCTCCAAACATCCAGACCTACACACAGAGCGGAACTGGACCCTCCAAGGCCGTCGGCCCCGGTCAGGTTGCGCTTGGAATTCAGTTCACCCCTGCTTTCTTCCAGTTCATGGAACAGGGATATCCCGTCACCGTGGTTTTCCCTAAGGAGGGCGTACCATACGAAGTGGCATCCGTTTCGATTCTAAAGGGTGCCAGGAATCTCACCGATGCCCAGAAGTTAATTGACTGGGTTGTGTCAAAAGCCGGTCAGCAGCAGGTGGTTGATCAAAAAACCTTCTTCTACCCGATCAGGCCAGATGTTGACTTCGGCAGTCTGCAGCCTCTTTCGACCATTAACCTTGTTTCAGTAGATCCATCCTGGGCTGCAGAAAACAAGACCAGACTTATCGAAAGATGGATTAACGAAGTGCTTCCATACTAACGATCACTTAGATTTGCTTTGAGGGGGAGAAATCCCCCTCTTTAATAGGAGGTCGTCCTGTGGCTATAAGGGGAGAAGAAGCAAAAAATAGGTTTCTGAATCTTCTTAGGGATCCAGTTCTGCTTTTGATAATAGTCCTGATATTCGCTGCCCTGGCAATATTCATTGTCTATCCCCTATTCAGGGTTTTCGCGGTCAGTATGACCGACAAGGAGGGCAGATTTGACCTGAGCGCGTACAGCCACGCCTTCTCGAATCGATACATGAGGCAGGGCTTCTTCAACAGCCTTTTGGTGGCTAGCCTTACGGCAATATTCGGAATGCTTGTCGGGTATCTGTTTGCTTACACTCTTAACAGAACGGATATTCCGCTGAAGGGCTTTTTCAGAACCGTTGCCGTTCTGCCGATAGTCTTTCCACCGTTTATTGGCGCACTTTCTATCATAATGCTATTCGGATTCAACGGGATCATTACCGCCGGGATATTCGGGATCAGGAATTTCCCGGTGTACGGTTTATGGGGTCTCATGATGGCCCAGGTGGTCTGCTTTTTTCCGGTTGCCTTCATCACATTGGACGGCGTTATAGGAACCATCAGTCCGACACTTGAGGATGCCGCCTTCAATCTCGGTGCAAATCGATGGCAGGCCTTCAGGAAAGTAATTCTTCCGATGTCGGTTCCGGGTATTGCCAGCACAATGCTCGTTCTATTCATAGAATCGCTCGCCGACTTTGGAAATCCTTTGATTCTTGCAGGCAGCAAATTTCCCGTGCTCTCAGTTCAGGCATACCTGCAAATAACCGGAATGTTTGATACTAGAGGGGGCGCTGCCCTCGCGGTCTGGTTGCTATTCCCTTCCATAGTGGCATTCGTAATCCAGAAGTACTGGGTGGGGAAGAAGAAGTACGTCACGGTTACAGGGAAACCGACGACTTCCGTCCTGAAAAGCGTCAGTAAACCGGTGAAATGGATTCTATTCTCCCTATGTATGTTAATTGCGGTCTTCACGCTGACTATTTATGCAACTATATTCTGGGGAGCTTTCGTTAAGGCGTGGGGGATGAACAACACCTTCACCCTCGAGAATTTCAGATACGTCTTTGATGTTGGACTGGAAGCAATCAAGGACACTCTCATTATTGCTTTCACATCCACACCGATATCTGCCGTTCTTGGCATGATAATCGCGTTTCTTCTGGTTCGTAAAGTCTTTCCCGGAAGAAGAGTAATGGAATTCACTTCAATGTTAAGTTTCGCAGTTCCGGGAACAGTAATCGGAATAGGTTATATTCTTGCATTCAACAAGCCTCCGTTGCAGCTGACTGGTACTTTGGCAATACTCGTTCTCAATTTCGTCTTCAGATATATACCCGTTGGAATACAGTCGGGTGTTGCTTTGCTCAACCAGGTAGATCCTGCGATCGAAGAGGCGGCATATACACTTGGAGCAGATAACAGGCAGGTTTTCACGAAAGTGACGCTGCCCCTTATTATGCCGGCCTTCTTCTCCGCTCTAGTCTTTGCCTTTGTAAGGGCGATGACTGCAATCAGCGCGGCGATATTTCTTGTTTCGGCCAGATGGAACCTGATAACAGTTCAGATACTGAGTCAGAGTGATTCCGGACGTCTATCGGAAGCATGTGCCTTTTCTGTGCTGTTGATCGGTATGATTATGAGCTTCATTCTTATATTGAAGATCTTCCTGAAGAACAAAATTAGTCTATCCAGCGGTGGAACGGCGGGACAGGGGTGATTACATGAGTCTGATTCTGAGAAATGTTAGAAAAGTCTTCACGAGTTATGGTACAGAAACAGTCGCCGTTGACGACTTCGATCAAGAAATCGGGAAGGGGCAGCTTGTAACACTCCTGGGTCCTTCGGGATGTGGAAAGACGACCACATTGAGAATCATTGCCGGGTTCGAAGTTCCGACAAATGGTCGAGTTTTGCTGGATGGGAAGGACGTCACAAACCTGCCTCCCAATAGGAGGAGCATTTCGATGGTCTTCCAGAGTTACGCTCTCTTCCCTCACCTAACTGTGGAGGAGAATATCGCTTTTGGTCTGAAGCTGAAGAGACTTGATAAGAAAACCATGAAGAAAAAGATACGGGAGATGACAGACCTGGTGGGACTTAAGGGTCTTGAAAAGAGACGACCCGATCAACTGTCCGGCGGTCAACAGCAGAGAGTTGCATTGGCGAGAAGCCTTGTTATGGAGCCGAGCGTTCTTCTTTTTGATGAGCCGCTCTCGAATCTCGATGCGAAATTGAGGGAATCGATGAGGCTCGAAATCCGTCGAATACAGCAAGAGGTTGACATCACCAGTGTGTACGTTACTCACGACCAGGTAGAGGCGATGAGTATTTCCGATGTCATTGTGGTAATGAACGACGGAAAAGTAATGCAAATAGGAAGTCCGTTTGATATCTACGCCAGACCACAGAACAGTTTTGTAGCAGATTTCATCGGACGGGTCAATTTCATCGACGGGGAAGTGGAATCTGTCGACGGCGACTCAGTGACCGTGTTGTGCAGCTCTCTGGGAAAGAGGTTTGTAGGCAGTAAGGGAGGTGAATTCGCTGTCGGAGACAGTGTTAGGATAGTATTGAGACCGGAGTCCCTTTCTGACAGGGAAGAAGACAAGATCAATATTCTTAATGGGAAGGTCTTGAAGTATGTCTTCCTCGGATCGAATGTTGAATATGAGATAGAGCTTCCGGATGGAAAGAGGTTGAACGCAGTGACTTTCAACCCAATTGAAAGAAAGTTTCCCGTTGTAGGCAAGGAAACCGAACTTTTCTTCTCAAAGAAAAGTGCATGGGTCATAAAGAGCTGATATGGATGGTCATGATGTTCTGACCTATTACTGTCTGGATAGGCGCAAGGGCTTTCTCTCTGAGAAAGTAGAGGTTACGCCTTATACTTATGAAGAAGAAGACCCAGGCCCTTACAGTCTTTCAGAGAGAGGCTTCGAAGATTATCTGGGGCGACAGTACCTTTCCGATTCGGACGAAGAGTTGCGGTTGGATTTCTTCGAGAATTCGTTGCCGATCGAGGGCAAAGCCCCCGCCTGGCAGATAATGACCGTTTACTCTTATGAACCTGATTTTGGAATGGATAGAGACCTGAAGCTTTCTCCCCTGCAAAGGTTTGTGGGAAGCAGCGGAGCGTGGCGACATGAAGAGTTTCACATCATACTTCGCTTTGGCGAAGTGACAAAGAGATTCCTTCATTTCGATCAAATGAGCGAACTAGCTATGCAAAAGGGTGACAGGTACTGGGCTCTGAGATTTGCGGCCCGTGCCATTCACTATCTCGAGGACTGCGGAACCCCGTACCACACCTCTCCGGGGACCCTCTTCGAAGTACTCAAGATTCCTTTTCTATACAAGAGGCAGTTCAAGAAGATAAGCACATTCCACAAATTCCACGACAGGTACTTAGGCTACCGGCTTTGGAGAGAGTACGGTACGTACATTGAAGAGATCAAGACCGCGGAGCCCAACGATCCAAAATCCCTAGAAGTCGTGGCTAAAACAACGAGAAGGGAAGCATTGCGGCTTCTTCCCGAGACCGAGCGATCAATCAAGACTTTGCTCGACGAGGACCCGCCGATGTTTTCCGGAATAGAGTGCTCAAAAGATTACTATGACAATCTGGTTGCTTGTAAAGATACAAGCGAACTTGACCGAATAAGTCGTAAAGTGCTGAAGAACACCTCTTCAGCTGTGAAGACATACCTGAAGCATCTTGACCGGAGGTTCTCTTAGAAGATCCATTGGGGAAAGAGCCAAGGCACAGAAAAGCCTCTGGGGACGCAAAGCTGCCTTCGGCAGGTGGCGAGGAATCAACAACGAACAACTTCATTCTTGAGAGAGTATCAGAGCTTTAGGATTTGAACTCAAATCCCTCGTCGAAGACTTCTAGGCAAACATTAACGACCTTTCTGTCGTAATACTTGCCCGAGTTTTGGATTATCTCTTCAAGGGCCTTGTCCATTCCCAGCGAAGCTCTGTATGGTCTGTGTGAAGACATAGCTTCAACAACATCGGCTACGGTGATTATTCGGGCTTCAATTCTAATATCGTCTCCCTTAAGTCCTCGAGGGTAACCCGAGCCGTCAAGCCTTTCATGATGCTGGAACACTATTTCCGCTATAGGCCACGGGAAATAGACTCCCTTAAGTATTTCGTAACCCTTTGCAGAATGCTCTCTAACAAGGTGATACTCGAGATCGTTAAGTCTCACGGGCTTTGTCAGTATTTCTGTCGGTACCGCACTCTTTCCTATGTCGTGAAGCAACGCGGCAACTCGAATCGATTCGATAATGTCCTTGTATTTATCATTATCTGAATATAGTCTTCGGGCAATAGCAACTGAAAGCTCACTCACCCGTTTCTGATGGCCGGAAGTGTATGGATCTCTCGCCTCGACAAGAGATGACAGTGTGTTTATTAGTGATTCAAGGCTTCTTTGAACCGACTCCTCTGATCTCTTTCTTTCGGTAATATCTAGAACGATCGCGACGAATACACGCTCATATTCGTCTTCATGTAGTTGAAGTCTCACTTCCACGGGATAGGCAGTTCCGTCTTTTCTGACATGCTCGGTCTCAAAGACTTCATAGGACATCGGGTCTTTTTTGAGTCTGTTCAGAACTTCCTCAAAAACTCCTCTATCCATCTTAAGTTGCAGATCCAGAGGAGTCATTTTACGCAGTTCATCAAGAGTGTAACCCGAGTTTTCCGTAGCCCCTCTATTCGCTTGAAGGAAACGCAATGAGTCCGGGTCGAACAAATACATCTCGTTGAACGAGAGATCTATGACACTCCCAAGCCTCTTAAGGGCCATTTCGGCAATCCTTCGACTTTTGACACTCCCCATGCGTAAAGGCAGGGGATTCTTGGGTGATTAAACCGAAGTCCATTTCTGGTATCGGAGTATGACCCCAAGTTCAGGGCTGTGCCATCAGCCCGTCCCTAGGCAGAGCATATCAGCTCCTAGGGCTGGCAGACTATCGCTTACGCTACACCATCTGCCACAGTTGCGGAAATAATATTTATCGCTCCCAACCTATCCCGGTGGGTTTTAAATCCGCAACCGCACACATATTTTCTATCGTTGGCTTTGTTGCGTTTACCACATTTCGGGCATTTCTGGCTTGTATATTCGGGATTAACGTATTCTATTTTAATTCCTGCCAGAATTGCCTTGTATTCGATGTACTTTGCCAGTCGATAGAAACTCCAAGTATGCAAATTCTTCTCATTTTTGCGGCTTGTTTTTGCCGTGTTGCGGATATTCGTCAAGCGTTCCATACGAATAACTGCAACATGATTTTCTTTCGCAGAATTAACAATTCGGCGGCTGATTTTATGGTCTTGGTCTTTCATCCAGCGCTGTTCCTTGTCGTGGCGTTTTTTTATAGCTTTGAGCTTCTTGAGTTCGCCGAGTTTTCGCCGTACTGAACGATGTTTGCGCTTGATAAATTTATTTTGTCTGCCATTACCAATGAATTTGGTTTTTCCTCCTTCCACAACGGCTACAGCAGGATTTTTAAGACCTAAATCCACACCCATGATTTTATTACTGGTCTTAGACTGTTCTTCATCCATTTCTACGGCTATTTGGGCTATGTATTTACCTGATTTTTGAGTTATACGAAGACTACCGAGTTTGCCGTTTAACCGTTCCCGTTGGTAGTCGGTCAGCACTGCTTTAACTTCAATACGTTTAGACTTATCGGCAATTAATACAGGAAACGACAGGATATTTTCTTTTAGAGAATAGTTCTGGTTGTTCCAGATTCCAACAGGTTTTTTAAGAATTGGCACTCTGACTTCTTTCTGGTCTTCTGGTTTTAATCTGGCATTGGCACAAACATTCTTTTTATACTTTTCGAAAACGCTTTTAGCGTCTTGTATCGCTTGGTTTTTTACTGCACTGGGAAGCTCCGCAACAACGGTTTTACTAGTATATTTAAGGGGTGTATCGGATTTTACGAAGTCTGCTACGATGTGGTTGACCAAGCGGATGTATTCTTGAGTTGTTGCTTGAAGAAGAGTATCCTGTTCTCTAGTCGGCTCTAATTTAATTTTGACGGTGATTTGCACTTTTTCACCTCCTTTGCGAAGTTTTTTGGCTTTCGATATACTGTTTAATTGCGGAAAGTGGCGCACCGCCTACTGTAGCAGCAAAATAACTGTTTGTCCAAAGTGTAGGCAATTTCGTCGTCAAGTGTTTGAATTCTTGCCTAAGTATCCGTGAAGTATGACCTTTAATTGCTTTAATAAGTTTATGGACTCCATATTGCGGGTCTACTTCGACAAGCAAGTGAACATGGTCAGGCATGATTTCCATTTCGATGATTTCTGCTTGACGTTCGGCACAGATACTTACAATCAACTCCTCTAATCGTAGTTCTACATCACCAACCAAAACTTTCCTACGATATTTAGGGCACCAGACTATATGGTACTTGCAAGAGTGTACAACATTGTTGTTCGACTTAAATTTAGTGTTCATACATGTATTAGACCATATCACACTATCTGATACAAATAGAAGAATTAAGCCGATTGAAAAACATCGAGTTTTCTAATCGGTTGTGCCTCATATCCCCATAGCTGAAGCAAGGGGCTTTACGGCACTTTCGGTAATGTCCAGAGCGATAGCGGCGATCATCGGTTTGTCGCCTTCGGAAGGTATGGGGAATTTCTGTACATAGAGGATCTTCTCCTGACCGTCGGCAGCCATAATCCTTTCTTCCCTCACTATCTGTTCTCCATTCTGAGTTCGCAGGTCGTCGTCAAGTATATCTCTGCCTAGCTTTCCGGGGTAGTTTTCCTTCGGATCTCTTCCAATCCAGTCGTCCTTGAACCCGAACATCTTGCTTGCAAAATCGTTGAAGTATGTCATTCTCAAATTGCTGTCCGAAATGAATACTGCTCCGGGAAGTCTATCCATGAACAGAGAGAATCTTCTCTGGAGAAGTTTCTCGTTCTTCTCAAGCTTGAGCTTGCAGATTGCGTAAGAGATATCGTCGACTATTTCGGAGAAGAGGTCTCTTTCTTCCTTTGAAAGATAGAAACTTGCCTTAATGACAACTGCCATGGCCCCCATGCAGTTGTCAGCAACTCTTAAGCCTTTTGCAAACACCGCAAGATCACCGGAGTCGCTAAATGTCAAGCACTTCTCGTGGTATTCCTTACTTCCGATCGAAATAACGCCTTCCCTTTCCATTGCCTCTCTCAGCATGGGAGGAATATGACCTGATTCTAAACTGGATTCTATTTCCAGCAGTTGAGATCTGCTGAAGCCCGAGGCGGCCCAGCTTGAAAGGTCCCCATTATTGGTCAACAGAATCATGCATCTCTCAAACCCTCTGGAGCCGGTCATCAACTCGGCACTCTTCTTTATGAGATCATCGATATCATTTTCGGTAACGATCAGACGATTAACTCTTCTAATTGAGGAAAGAACTCCGCTCTGGTGTTCTAGCTGAGCTTCAATTCTCATTGATGAAATGCCGAATGAGATGTCTTCAGCAAGCTCCTCCAAGAGTCGAACTTCCTCGCTATCAAAAGCGTCTTCATACTCCGAGTAAATCACCAGGCTGCCTATTACCCTCTTATCGACTAAAAGAGGGATTGCAACCGAGGCTTTCAGCCCGTACTTCAAAACAGTGTCTTTCCAAGGCAGATAATCGGGGGAACGATCAATGCTTCTGGTAATAACGGTCATTCCGGTCTTAATAGCTTTTCCTATGGCACTTCTGCTCAGTTCGCTTTCATCCCAGGTAATTGCAACTTCAAACGGATAGTCCTTTGCCTTTCCGCTGACGGCAACCGGGTCAAGAGTCTTTTCTCCGGGCCTCTTAAAAGCTACCCAGGCAAGCGGGAAATCTCCAATCTTGGCGACGATATCACAAAGTCCATTGAGAAGAGATGCTTCTTCCTTTGCATGAACCAAGAACTCATTTGCCCTTAACATCAGTGTTAGCAACTTGTTAAGCCTTTGGAGTCTCATTTCGGCCGCTCTGTGCTGTGTTAGATCCGTATGGATCCCGACCATTCTCAAGGGTTCGCCGCTACTGTTCCTCGATACTACCTTTCCACTGTCGAGAACCCAGACAGACGAGCCGTCCTTCCCAATAAGCCTATACTCCAGCTGATAATTGGGTGTCTTGCCAGTAAGGCATTTCTCCAGAAGAGACTCCACTTCAGCGAGATCTTCCGGATGAACTCTCTTCTTCCATTCCTCTACGCTACTGGAGATCTCTTCATCAGAGAAACCCAGCATCTCCTTCCATCTTCTTGAGAAGAAAACGTGACCGGTCTTGATATTCCAATCCCACACACCTTCTTCCGAGGCGTCTATTGCAAAAGTCAACCTTTCTAGACTGTCCTTCATATCGTCCTGAATCGAGATTCTCTCTAGGGTATTTGAAAGAACCGAAGTCGCGGATAAGAGTAGCTTCCTCTCTTCTTTCAGGAAAGGTTCATCTTTGAAGAGTGATTCGTTGATAAGCGATATACTTACCTCTCCCATCTTCTTTCCATTTACGACTATGTCGGAAGAGATCGCCCTTTCGTTCGACCAATTGTCTCCAGAATTCCAGATACTCCCGTTGAATTCGATTCTTATAGATACTTGATCGGTGAACCTGAATCCTTTGGGAAGCTGATCAATTAGCAGACTGACAGCTTCATTTGCTGTCGAGGATCCGTGAAGCGCGCTGGAGATCTTGTAGATACAATCCAGTTCTTTCATTCGCTCCTGAAGAGCGAAGACGAATTTCTCCAGCTTGTCGCTACCTTCTTCAATCGTCACATAAACGCCTCGCTCTGCAGTAGTCTAGAATCATTCTAGCATTAAACAGCCAGACAACAAAAGGTTATGATGACAACGAAAATAACCGCCCCGAAGAGTGCGGGACGGTAAGTAAGTGTTTCAGAAGGCATCACTACTATGGGTATTCAATCACTCGGATCTAGAGTATGTTATTGACAGTTTAGGACACTTTTCCTTGCACTTGAGGCAAACGAGGCACTCTGAATTGTCTATCTTCATTCCATCACTCTCTTTTTCGATGGCGCTAACGGGGCAGACCTTCTGGCAGATTCCGCAGGATACGCATGAAGGTTTGTCAACCTTCATACTGAAAAACGGTTTCTTCGAGAAAAACGTTAATAGCGTTCCAAAGGGACATATATACCTGTGCCAGAACTCCTCCTCAAATATCAGAGTAACCAATACCGAAAACGCTGTGATGTAAAGAAGGAGATTGATCTTGATTTTGAAAACCCTAACCGAAATCATAAGCACCACAAAGAGTATCAGAATCGCCCATCTGAATACGCCGTTCTTGAATATCGCCGGCGTTCTTAGCCTCTTCAGCCTCAATTTCGCATACAACCAGTCTATTGGCCTGAACAGGGTCTCCATGGGGCAGATCCATTCACAATAGATTCTCCCCAGAAAGAGAGCGCCCAGAAGTCCGACGCCGAATACCAAGAACCATCTCTGCAAATCCCTGTTTCGCAGCAAGAATACGAAGAGAGCGAGAAAAAGGACCTCCACGATCACTCTTAGTGTTGCAGCTTTCTTGCTAGACATAATCATCTCTCCTTTCATTCAGAGTCTATAGCAAACAGAGAGTCAAGTACGTGACATAAGTCACGAACTCGGTATTATCAGTCGAAATCGAATTCAAGCTGGTATAGTCTTCTATATGTCCGTAAATGCGGGGGGTGTTTCTTTGAAGAAGATCGAAGGAAGTGAATGGAAGAGACTCCTACCTTTTCTGTACAGAAACAAGGAGTTCAACATGTTCATTATTGGAGATATCGAGAATACGAGTTCCGATTCAGAGCATATGGAGATATTCCTCGATGGAGATCTAGACGACCCGAAAGGTGTCCTCCTTCGTTACTACAAGTTCTTCATTCTAGCCGATTCCAGTAGAATGGATTTTCGAGAAGCTGCAGGTATCATAAAGAGGGATGTTCGGGCAATGATGCTTACCGGAAGCGTCTACGGGATAGACAAAATGGCTCCGTATCTTAGTGAGATGTGTGAGGAAGAGGACGCTCTGCGTTTTGCCGTCATGAAGGAACCCAACCTTGTCGAGTCTGTATTCGAAGTGAGAAGAGCAACGATGAAGGATGCCACAAAGCTTCTGGAATTTCTTTGCTCAGTAGAAGAGTTTCATGCTACGGAAGAAGAGTCTTTCATGGCCACACTGAGAGACGGAAGCACTCGAAGATATATAATTGAAGATAGGAGCGAAATCGTGGCTACGGCTGCCAGTACTTCCGAGAGTTGCGATATGGCGATGATCATTGCAGTTGCGACTAGGAAGGACCATAGAGGGCGAGGCCTGGCATCGGCAGTAGTATCCAGACTCTGCGGGGATCTCCTTGCCGAAGGAAAGACTCCCTGTCTGCTCTACGACAATCCTGATACGGGTAGAATCTACAATCGACTTGGATTCAGGGAGATCGGGGAGTTAAAGACGCTAAGATTCAAGAAACCATAGATTCATTTAGAAATCGATTACTAGACCTACTTGACCCATCGGGACGAAACTGGTTTCTGGAGAAATGATTCTTTGGACCACGTTCAGGTTCAACCCTAGCTGGAATCCGGCCTTAAGTCCAGGTGAGATATTTCATTTCGTTTCCAGAAGCACGCCCAGAACTGCTGCGAGACTAAACGATTCGGAGATGATCGCTCCCAGGCAACCTCTCATAAGCGCTGAAACTTCCATTCTATCCTTTCGTAGCATTATCGATGAGCAACTGTATCCCCCTGTGAAAGAAAAAGGCCAGGGGCTGCCGGTCCGAATATCGTGATCGGCGGTATGCTCCAAATCCAAAGCAAAGACCAGAATCCATCTCAAAGGACAGACCGAGTATTGAGAGACCTTCAATCCCCATCCTCAACGTAAGCCCCGGAAGTAACGAAATGAAAAGGAGAATCGCAATAATCGAAGCGAGAACTTTCCGCATGATCCACCTCCCTTCTTCGGGAAGATTATATTGTTTTGTCTTTCATAAATAGCCTCATCTTGTACACAGATGATCGGCAGGTTGATGATAAAATCTTACTAGTGACAAAGAGTGAGGTGTGAGTTGATGGAGCATGGCAAGATATCGCCTAAGGAAGTAGTTGAGAACTTCTTTGACAGTTATAGAAATCACGATCTCGAGTCAATCGAATCGCTATGCTGTGCTGATATTACCTATGTGAATCCCGAAGGGCTCGTAAGTAATGGGAAGGGTGAGTTTCTTGAGCTTCTGGAAAAGGAGTTTGATTCGTTTGGGGTTCTCTTTGAGCCGATATCTTGGGAAGTTACAGTTGAAAGAACCTCGTTCTGTTTTGTTTCATGGAAACGAGGTATGAAAATCGCAAGAAAAGCTGCATTCAGGAGAGTAGAGGTATTCGGTTCGGCACTTGTTGTGAAAGCAGATGGCAAGTGGCAACTGATGCACTTCCAGCATGGCTTTACAAGTTCTTACGCCGGCCTTCTGAAAGCCAAGAAGAAGTGATTGCAATCTCACGGATCGCTTTTTCTCGCTAAGGATCGTACATCTAAGTGATTTTCGGCACTACGAACCGACTAAACAGATTAGCCCGGCAATTAGCGTCATTTATTAGGAGGACAAATCTGTGGAAAACAACAGGAAAGCCTGGCTCGTAGTCTTTAGTGGTTTGGGGGTCAATTTGACTCTCGGGGTCCTTTATTCGTGGGGAATTATCTCAGCGGCCTTGATAGACGACTTCAACTGGACAGCAACGCAGATTCAGATTCCTTATGTGCTTGCTTCAGCGGTCTTTGCTTTAACCATGATTCCAGGAGGAAAGCTGCAGGATAGATTCGGTCCAAAGCCAGTTCTTTTCGTATCCTCACTTCTTGCGGGGATCGGTTTTATCTTCTCGGGGATGAATCTTACCGTAGCCGGGTTAACCTTCTTTTTCGGGTTCGTGTTCGGGCTTGCGATGGGATTTGTCTATTCATCGCCAACACCGGCTGCAGTCAAGTGGTTTCATCCCGATCACAGAGGGCTGATATCAGGTATTGTTGTTAGCGGTTTTGGATTGGCACCTGTGTATATAGCGCCGCTGACTTCGAGCCTCATTGCTATGTTTGGACTGCCGACGGCTTTGGTGATTCTTGGTGTTCTCTTCTTTCTGATTGTCTTTTCCCTCACCTTCCTAATCTCCAACCCTTCCGATGGTGTGGAAAAGGTAAAACTTAAGAAGAAGCCTAGAAGAACCCATAGGCTGGCGACAAAGGATTACTCATTGTCCGAAATGATGAAGACACCGCAGTTCTATATTTTGTGGACCATGTTCTTCTTTGGTACGTTTGCAGGACTGCTCATTATCGGTCAGATGTCGAAGATAGGGCTAGAGCAGGCATCAATTAGCAATGGATTTCTGCTGGTGGTTGTTTATGCGATTTTCAATTTCATTGGCCGGGTAACGTGGGGCACGATATCTGATTATATTGGAAGAACGGCCACCCCTTCACTATGTTTGCCATTCAGGCTCTCATATACTTCCTTTTCAGTTCATTCACCAACCCTGTTGCTCTGTTGATAGGGAAGAGCGTTGTGGGATTCACTTTTGGCGGAATGCTCGCAATCTTTCCGGTTGTAACTGCCGATTTCTACGGTGTGAAGAATCTTGGACTGAATTACGGGGTAATGATAACGGCCTGGGGTGTAGGCGGAGTCATCGGCCCTTTGCTAGGTGGGATTGCGCGCGACCTTACGGGTGGATACGGGATAAGTTACTTGGTCTCAGCGGTTCTGAGTGTTTTGGGTGCAGTGCTAAGTCTTATAATCAGACATCCAGAAGCAGAAGACCGCAAGGGACGTTTGGGGGAACCGGATGGTAAAACGGGTGGAAGCACTTGAGAAGATCAGGAAGACTCTGGCCGTCCTATCGGACGACGTTCAGTGGAAACTAGATGACATCGTCCAAACGATAGGAGATCTTATAGATGCGGAAAGAGAGATAAAGGTGGATTCTCTGAGAAAGATAGCAGCGATGAGTTCCCACAGGAGAAGACTTCTAAGCTATTACCTGATGGCTGTCGAAGAGAGAAATTCTTTTCTGAAGCAGAGAATTGAAGACTTATGGCAAGTAGAAGACAATGAGCTTCAGGAGGTTATCGAGGATCTTCAAGAACTGTCCAGAGATTCTCAAGACATGAAGAACGAACCTCCAGCTGGAGACTAGAGGCTCTTCTCTATATATTTCATGAGTGTTTCCAGCTCCGCTATCTTCTCCTCAATATCGCCGGAAACCACTGCTTCTCTTATGCAGGTTTCGATATGCTTGTTTACAACTGTTGTGTTTGCCTTCTTGAGGAGCGAGATGACAGCGAGAAGCTGAGTGGAAATATCTATGCAGTATCTCTCTTCTTCTATCATCTTGATTATGCCGTCTATCTGACCTCTGGCAGTCTTAAGAATCTTGAGAGCCCCGTCGTGTTTGTGATGAGAATGTGTATTCATAATTACTCTCTGATTCCCATAAATGAATAACCTGCATCTTCAATAATCTCTCTCAAGCGGTTCTCTTCAATATTCTTGGTTGTGAAGATTTCTGCGATTCCTTCATCAATGTCTACCACTGCGTCCTCCACGCCTTCCACAGACTTCAACGCTCTTTCCACTCGCATTTTGCAGTGATTACAGCTCATTCCTCCAATTTCAAGCTTCATAATATTCCTCCTTCTAGATTCGTACTCTCTTCAACCTCAGTGCGTTTGCGACTACACTAACACTGGAAAAGGCCATGGCTGCACCGGCTATCATAGGGTTAAGCTTTATTCCGGCCACTTTGTAAAGGAGACCGGCTGCCACTGGTATTCCAATAACGTTATAGAAAAAGGCCCAAAAGAGATTCTCTTTGATGTTTCTGATGGTTGCTCTGGATAGCTTTATTGCCTTCGGAATATTCTTAAGATTGTCGCTGATAAGAACGACATCTGAAGACTCGATAGCGATGTCGGTTCCCGATCCGACGGCAATGCTTATATCGGCCTCCGCCAGTGCCGGGGAATCGTTTATCCCGTCGCCAACCATCATGACGGTCTTGCCTTCTTTCTTAAGATCAGCAACCTTTCTCGCCTTGTCTTCGGGCATTACTTCGGCAAGGACATTCTCGATTCCTACCTGTTCTGCGATTGCTTTCGCGGTCCTGGTATTGTCTCCCGTCATAATATAGGTATCTATTCCCATTTCTTTCAGCGTTGATACGGCTTCCAAAGAATTCTCTTTCACAACATCTGCAGTTCCAAACACCGCCGCTGGCTTGCCGTCTACGGAGACAGAAACGGGGGTCATTCCCTTGCTGGAAACCTTGTCCACTAACTCCATCTCTTCCGCAGATAGACCAACAAAACGGTGATTCCCGATTCGTACCTCTCTTCCGTTAACAACTGCGATGATTCCCTTTCCAGGGTATGCCTCGAATGAAGAGACTTGCAGCAATGTGCCGTGATAAGCAATCGAAATAGCCGAGTCTAGAGGATGAGAGCTTCTTCTGGCGACGCTTGCAGACAGTTGTAATACCTGATCGCGATCTAGAGATCCCATTGTGTGAATGTCTACAAGCTCGGGTCTTCCTCGCGTTATGGTTCCTGTCTTGTCGAATACGATAGCATCAACCTTATGGGTTACTTCCAGTGCTTCTCCGTTTCTAAAGAGAATCCCCAACTCTGCTCCCTTTCCTGTGCCGACCATGATTGCTGTAGGAGTAGCGAGTCCCAGGGCGCAAGGACAGGCAATCACAAGGACTGCGATCATCATTGACATGGAGAACGCGAATCCGTAGCCTAGGAGTATCCATGTAACAAAGGTGACTGCAGCAACAATAAGTACAAAGGGCACGAAGTAGCCGCTCACGATATCTGCCATCCTTGCTATCGGAGCCTTAGAAGACTGAGCATCTTCAACGAGCTTTATTATTCTCGATAAAACTGTATCGCTCCCTACTACTGTAGCCTTCATCTCAAATATTCCGCTGATGTTTGTTGTGCCGCCGATCACCTTAGCACCCTTCTGAACGTCAACGGGGATAGATTCCCCGGTTATTACCGATTGATCGATGGAGCTCGTTCCTTCCAAGATTTCCCCGTCTACCGGAATTCTCATTCCGGGCTTGACAAGGAGAGTATCTCCAACCTCGGTTTCCTCGATCGCAATTTCTTCGAAGCCGTCGCCCCTCTTCACATAAGCCGTTTCCGGAGATAGACCAATTAACTTCATTATTGCATCGGAAGTTCTGCCTCTCGAAAGGTTCTCTAGATATTTACCAAGCGAGATCAAAGCAATAATCACTCCTGCCGATTCAAAATAGAGATCTGCTACGTAAACGTGGTTACCAAGAGCGATTTGAGCCGTTGCAAAGATACCGTACGCAAACGCTGCGCCTGTTCCGAGACCAACAAGACTATCCATATTTGGATTGCCTCTGAAGAGATTCGGTATTCCCTTAAGATAAAAATCCTTTCCGGCAATTACTATCGGGACTGTTAAGAACAACTGAATCATAGCGAAGTTCAACGGATTCATATGAGGATCTATGATTATGGGCAATCTGAGTCCGACCATATGGCCCATGGCAACTATCAACAAGGGCAGAGCAAAGATTGCGGAGAATACCAGCTTCCTCTTGTAAGAGAGCGTCGCCGCCTCTTTTCTTAAGCGGCTTGCTGCAAGGTTTTCCGTTATGAGGCCTCCAGCCTTATAGCCTGCCTTTTCGACAGCCACCTTAACTTGACCGATTCTAAGAGCGTCGGGATCATACTCAAAGGAAACGGTATCTGAGGATAGATTCACGCTGACGCTCTTGATACCTTCTAGTCTACCGATCGCTTTCTCAACAGCTACGGAACATGCTGCGCAGGTCATGCCATCAATTTCCATTACGGCGTTTCTTCCGGACTTCACTTCTTTGAGCGAGTAGCCAGAGTTTTCCACTGTTTCAAACAGCATTTCTCTATCTATTTTGTTTGCAGCTTCGATAGAAAGTCTTTCCGTTGAAAGATTGACGGTCGCACTCTTCACCCCTGCGATTTTCGAGGCAGCTCTTTCAACCGCTTTTGCACAGGCCGCGCAGGTCATACCTCCAACGATATACTCTTCTATCAAATCTATTCCTCCCCTTAATTCTCGGTTCTCCTTGTGGTTCTCGCTAAGCACTTTCCGCATCTAGTTGAGACCGTGCACTTTTCCAGTTCCTACTATGACCAAACTCTCCTTACACTGAGAAATTCGAAAATAGGCCTATTTCCATGAACTGACTGCAAACTCTTCTTCATAATGCTCGTAAAGAGCAAAACTCAAATCATCTTACAACTCCCCTCCCTGGGGGGAGGTGTTATTATAATACAATAAATTCTGTCGGTTTTCAACGAATCTGAATAGGTTCTGGGATTTGTACCCTATAAAGAGCTCTGAAGAAGAAAGTTGAAGAGAATTATTAGATAGATTCTTTTCTCCTCGGAAGTTATATGATTGTTGAGGATCTAATCTGGCTGTACTGAAATAACCCGCTTGCTGAGATTGAGTATCAGCGGATTTTGCCTTCCATTGCTCTGACAAGTTCTCTGCAGAAGTCTGGAATGTCCTTCACTACACGCCCCCAAACTAGGTTGCCGTCACTGAAAGCTGGTTCATCCAACCAGATTGCGCCTGCATTCAACAGGTCATCCTTTATGTCGTCGCTGCCGACAGATTTTGAACCTTCTACGATTCCGGCTGAAATGCCGACAAGTCCTGCGTGACAAATCATAGCAATAATCTTTTTCTGCTCGTTTGCAGTCCTTATGAGGTCTTTAACATCTTCAAATCGTCTGAGCTTGTCGGGTGCCCACCCGCCGGGTACTAGAATCCCATCTACTTCTGAAACATCTATCGATTTGAAGTCCGCATCTGATATTGCAGTAAGCCCACCCTTGCCCTTGTACAGCCTGTTCTTCTCTTTTCCAGCGACAGTAACTTCTGCGCCCTCCTCTTGAAGTCGCATTACGGGTACCCAGAACTCGAGATCTTCAAATCCGTCTTCTACGAGAACTACGACTCTCTTTCCTATCAGCTTCATGCTGCACCTCCGAATCGCTAAAGAGTTATTAGAAACCATTCGAGAGAGGCTTCAATGATTTCCGTTACTTTATCTCGCCTATCAAAAAGATCGAATATGTGGCCCGAATCGTGTTCAAGGAGCCTGTCGACTCCCTTGTGGTATCTCGTAAAGAGCCTTGAAGCTTCCGGCTGAGGGAATACAATATCGTCCTTAAGCCCTGATACGACAAGAAGAGGGCCTTCATAAGAGACTATCTCGGCCACAGGATTGACTGAAAAAAGCTCATCAAAAAACTCCCTTCTCAGTACGGTAACACCTCCCCAGGAGATGTTCGCTTCTATTTCCTCCAATGGAGAGGCTATCATTGCCCTCTCAACAGAATCTACACCGAGAAGAGCTGAGTACGAGTGTATAGGTATTGCAACCGCAGACCAGAGAGCGACACTTCTTACTCTTGAATCTCGACCGGCAAGGCAAGCAGCGACCAGACCGCCTTGGCTGAGGCCGACCACGCCTATTCTTCTGCTGTCAACGCTATCTAGAGATGTAATAAAGTCAATAGAGGAGACAGCATCAAGGATCTGCTTGTTGAAAGTAGTGTCCTTCCACTCTCCTTCACTGATTCCCGAGCCTCTGAAATCGAATCTCAAAGTGGCAATACCCTTTTCGGCGAAGGCCGTTGCGGTGATCTCAAATAGCGATTCTTCCGAATCATACACGATTAGATCGTTCATGTGGCCAAGAAATCCATGGAGGAGCAGCACAATTGGTACATAGCCTTCTTGGAACTCCGGTACGGTAAGAACTCCGTTTATTCTCAGCCCTTCACTGTAGAAGTGGACGGCGGTCTCTGAGACAATGTACTCTGAGTCGGAAAGGGCTGCATGCGATGATACTGCAAGCAGAATGAAAACGGATAGAATCAGAATTCCTTTTAAGAAGTGTCCTTTCACTGTTCACCTCCGTGTTTTTGCACTATCGATTCCATTCTACTCTCTGAAGAGGAGCTAGGGCCAGAATTTGCTCATCAATGAAATCACGCTTAGACTCGATTATCTAAGTGGCATGCAGACTTCTCACTGCATTCAGAACTTGCTTCATGCTAAAATAAACAAATAGAAGGTGAGAGAGTGGCCAGAACAGAAATTGATGCTCAGATTCTTCTGAGCGACCTCGAAAGTATTCTTCAATATCGCCTCAAAAGGAGAGACAAGGAGCGGATTTTCGACGCCTACGAGTTTGCACGCTTTCATCATCAGGAGCAAATGAGAGACTCGGGTGAGCCGTTCATAAGTCACCCGGTAGAAGTCGCGAAGATTCTTGCCCAGTTCTCGGCCGACAGTGATACTATAGTCGCTGGGATACTTCACGACATAGTTGAAGATTGTGATGTGCCGCTTTCCGAGATAGCTGAGAAGTACGGTGATACGGTTGCTCTGATCGTCGATGGTGTGACGAAGATAAGCAATTTGAAGCTCAACGAAAAGCTTGAGTCGAAGATAGTGAAGTCGAGAATGAAGGTCGAGACTCTACGCAAAATGCTTCTCGCGTTATCAGAGGACCCGAGGATCATAATCGTCAAACTTGCAGACAGGCTTCACAACATGCGAACTCTTGACTTCCTCAAGGATCCAGAGAAGAAGCGCGACAAGGCCAAAGAGACGATCCAAATCTATGCTCCAATAGCTCACAGAATAGGTATGCACAGAATACAGGCAGAGCTTGAAGATCTTGCCTTTAAGTTCGAGTATCCTGAGGAATTCAAGGAACTGAAGTTCAAGGTCAACAAGAAGCTTAAAGAACGTCAGGACATAATGGATGAGTATAAGGAGATAGTGCTCAGAGAACTGAGAAAGAACAGGATACCTGCTTTGATAGAAGGCAGAGTGAAACACCTTTATAGCATATGGCAGAAGATGATAAAGAAGAACAGATCCTTCGACGAGGTGTTCGATCTTATTGCCCTGAGGATAATTACGGGTGACGAAGTGAATTGCTATAAGATTTTGGGCGCAGCACACTCTCTATGGCCTCCGATGCCTGGTAGGTTCAAAGACTACATTGCCGCACCGAAGTCGAACGGTTATAAGTCGCTTCACACAACCCTGATTACCCACAGAGGAGAGCCTCTTGAGATTCAGATAAGAAGCGAGAGAATGCACAAGGAGGCCGAATATGGAGTGGCCTCTCACTGGGTCTACAAAGAGGGAATTGATGTAAGGGATAGAACCTGGTTTACACAGCTCGTCGATTGGCAAAAGGATTTCATCGAGAGTTTCAAGGACATGGAGTCGATTTCTCGCGAACTTGAGGTCGAAGAGGTGTTTGTCTTCACGCCGAAAGGCGAGGTTGTTCATCTTCCAAAAGGAGCCACACCGATCGATTTTGCCTACGCAATTCACACGGAAGTCGGCCATCATTACGCGGGTGCGAAGGTTAATGACCGGCTTGTTCCTGTCAATTATGAACTAAAGCTCGGAGACAGAGTTGAGGTTGTCGTAAACAAGGCAAGTGAAGGTCCGAGTCTTGACTGGTTGAAGTATGTCAGGGCAAATTCTACAAAGGCAAAGATAAAGAGATACTTCAAAAATGAGTATTCGGCGAAACTCGTTGAAAGAGGTAAGGAGATATTCAGAAAGATAAGCAGACGGCTCTCCGTATCGATGGATGACTTGATAGAGGGAGAGCAGATAAAGTCCCTGATGAGCCGACTGGGGGCGCACAACGAAAACGATCTCTTTAGCAAGCTTGGCGACGGGTCGATAACGATGGGAGAGGTACTCAGTCTTCTTGCGCCGAAGGAAGAAGAGATAGATGTTCTTCCCGAAGAGACCGAATTGATCAAACAGAAACAGGCGAAGGGGAACGAAGTCGTTGTTGGCGGCGAGACTGGAATCGCCGTCTACTTTGCCAAATGTTGTACTCCTCTTCCGGGCGACGATATAATCGCGGTGATGAGCAGTAGGGGTATATCAATTCACAACCGCAACTGCCGAAATCTGAAAGACATAAGTAAGGATAAGCTCGTGGACGCCCACTGGAACCTTGTAACGGGAGGGAGATTCAGTGCCTGGATTGTTGTGGAGTTTGACAGCACGGATAGAACTCTTATAAATAAGTTTCTTGAGAGACTGGAAAACAAGAATGCAAAAGTAATGAAGTACTCCGTTGAAGCAGGAAAGTGGGGATATGATACACTGATTGCGAATATCCTTGTAAAGGATGTTGCCCATCTGACTTTGGTGATGGAGAACCTCCGGGGTATGAAGGGTGTTCAAAACGTGAAGAGATTTGGAGGGGTTGCGTGAGGGCCGTAGTTCAAAGAGTTAGCAAGGCCAAGGTAACCGTAAGTGGGAGAATAACTGGAGAGATTGATAAGGGCCTTCTTGTTCTTGTTGGGATCGGTCGAGACGATGACGGGAGTGACGTGGAATGGATGGTTGATAAGACACTCAATCTTCGTGTGTTTGAAGACGAAAATGAGAAGATGAATCTTTCGCTAATAGATGTCTCGGGAGCGCTTCTTGCCATTTCACAATTCACAATAATGGGCGATGCCAGAAAGGGAAGAAGGCCTTCTTTCACCGAAGCTGCCGAACCGGAAGCGGCCAGAGCACTTTTCAACGATTTTCTCCAGATGGCGTCTAAGACTGTGAAAGTTGAGACAGGGATCTTCCAGGCTCACATGGATGTAGAGCTTGTTAACAGTGGGCCGGTAACGATTCTATTGGATTCAAAGAGAGTATTTTAGGAGGTGTTCTTGTGAAGAGATCCATGAAATTTATTCTTATCGTAATAATGGTTGCGGCGGTCGGGGTGATTGTTGTCTCTGAGAGCAGTGCGGGGCCTTCCAATCCTGCAAAAATCGCGTTTGCAGATATGCAGAAAGTCCTTGAGTCAACGAGAGACTGGGTTACATTGAATACCGACTATCAGAAAGATACTCAGTTTTATCAGGGCCAGTTGGATAGCTTGAGTAGAGAGTATCAGGACTTGGCGAACTCTGGAGCTAGTCAAGAAGCGCTTCTCCAGAAGCAACAGGAGATTCTTACCAAGAAGAGTCAGTACGAACAGACACTGGAAACTACTTACAATGCAAAACTGCAGGTCATATTGGAACAGGTTAACAAGAGAATCAGAGATTACGCAACGTTTATTGGTATAGACATGGTAATATCCGACGAAATAGTTGTATATGGTTCATCTGCTTACAATATTACTGACGCGATAATCGAGTATATGAAAGGGTTTCAGAATTGAGTGATCCTTCTTATCTGAAATGCGAACATCTTGACAAGCGCTACGGAAGAAGAAGAGTACTGAAGGATGTATCAATAGAGGCATCATCGCTTGAGGTGGTGGGACTGCTTGGACCCAACGGTGCAGGCAAGACCACCGCCTTTAAGTCTATTCTCGGAATAGTTATTCCGAACACCGGGAGTATCTTTCTCAATGGCGAGAATATAACTCATCTTCCAATCCACGAAAGAGCCAAGAGAGGAATAGCTTACCTTCCGCAGGAGACATCGATTTTCAGGGGACTCAAGGTGATTGAAAACCTGATGATGGTCATGAGACTTACTGGTCAAGAAGAAAGTCACTATGAGAGGGCGAGTGAGATACTGGATGAGTTCGGAATCCTTTCGTTGAAAGATCAGGTTGCTTCGTTGATATCAGGTGGGGAGAAGAGAAGACTGGAATTTGCCAGGACGATGACCCTGTCTCCTTCTTTCATACTTCTCGATGAGCCTTTCGTTGGAATAGATCCTATGACTGTGAAGGATATTCAGAAGATGATCAGGAAGCTTAAGAGCAGGGGAATAGGTGTTATAGTTACGGACCACGATGTCTCTTCTATAGCAAAAGTTGTTGACAGACTCTATGTGTTGTACAAGGGAGAAGTCATCTCTTCCGGAGACCCGGAAGAGGTCCTTGGAGACAGCCAGGTTGTCGAGAAGTATCTGGGAAGTGACGACTGATGCTTCATGTCGCTGTAATTGGTTATTCGGGCCCCACGGACAGAAGTCCCGTGAAGGAGCTTCACGTAGTCTGTGAAGAAGTTGGAAGAACTCTTGCAAGGCGTGGTCACGTTGCAATGACAGGTGGGAGAGACGGAGTAATGGAACTTGTTTCAAGATCTATGTCGGAAGAGGGAGGTCGGGTAGTTGGAGTACTTCCTATCGGAGACGAGGGCAACGAGCACAATGAGATCAGGATAAGAACCGGGATGGATTTTGCTATGAGATCCCTGATACTTACAAAATCCGCCGATGTAGTAATCTCTATTGGAGGTCAGGCAGGAACTCTGCTGGAAGTAGTTTCCTCGTACTCATATGGCCGTTCAGTAATCCTAATGGAGGGTACCGGCGGCTGGACAGACAGAATCAGATCTGTGTTAATTGACGGCAAGTATCTTGACGAGAGAAAGACTGTAGAAATGAAGCTGGCAAGTAATATAGAAGATCTTGAGACGTACCTTGAGGAGGCTGAAAATGGTAAGGTGTAGATTTGCGCCCAGTCCTACCGGCAATCTTCATGTTGGTGGTGTTAGGACGGCGCTGTTCAACTGGCTCTTTGCGAAAAACCAACATGGAGGTTTTGTGCTGAGAATAGAAGATACGGATATCGAGCGTTCTGAGAAGAGATTTGAGGATCAGATCCTTTCCTCCATGAAATGGTGCGGACTTGATTGGTCGGAAGGGCCGGATGTAGGCGGGGATTATGGCCCTTATAGACAGAGCGAGCGTGTCGCTCTCGGTTTCTACGATAAGTTTGCTCAAGAGCTCGTCGAAAGAGGTCGGGCATATTTTGCAGTCTACTCCAAGTCAAATCAGGAAGAGGTTTTACGGATTTCAGAGGAGATTCCTGAGCTATCTGATGATGAGATATATACAGTGAAGTTCAAGATACCGGACGGTACGACCGGCTTTTCCGATCTGTCTAAAGGGGAGATGAGTTTCGAAAACGGGAATTTCTCCGATTTCATAATAATCAAATCGAATGGATTCCCGACCTACAATTTCGCTGTAGTTGTAGATGATCATATGATGGAGATTACTCATGTTTTCAGAGGAGAAGATCATCTCACAAATACTCCGAGGCAGCTCATGATCTATAGAGCCCTGGAATGGGAACCACCAACTTTCATGCATATTCCTCTAATTCTTGGTAGTGACCGGGCTCCTCTTTCGAAGAGGCATGGTCATACTAGTGTGGATCATTTCAGAAGAGAAGGGTACTTGAGTGTGGGACTGATGAACTACCTTGCGCTTCTTGGATGGACGGTTGATCAGGAGATCTTTGATTATCACGAAAAGGTCAGGGACTTCGTTCCATCAGATATCTCCAACAAAGGAGTCGTCTTCGATTACGAGAAGCTTGAGTGGATTAACGGAAAGCACTTGAGGTTATTTGATCCCGACGAACTGGCTGTGCAGTTTGGATTGTGGCTGAAGTTCACTGGAAGGTTTGACTATTACGCAAACATGGAAGCCGATCAGTTTTACTCGAGAGAAGTCCTAACGATGTGCCGCGAGAAGATCAATACTCTACAGCAGCTGTTCGATTTCTCGGCGCCTTTCTTCTGCGATGAGGTGGATTACCAGGAAGACTACGTTGTCAAGTATCTTAGAAATGACTGGAGCAAAGATCTTGTTTCTGCTGCTATCAGGCGGTTTGAAGACGCATGCGACTGGTCCGTTGAAGGTGTTGAGAAGACTGTTAGGGAACTTGCGGATGAGAAGATAACATCCAAGAAGAATACTTTTCAAACTCTAAGAGGGGGGGTAACTGGTAGGCTTGTGACTCCGGGACTCTTTGAGACGATCTCCGTACTTGGTAGAGATAGAGTTCTCGAGAGATTGGAGAGCCTGCTCGAGTTGATTGAGTATGAGGAAGGGAATATCGCTGATTGAGATGGTAGTCTCTCTGGCAGTATCTGCTCTCTTGCTAATTTCGATCTTCAAAATTGTTAACATGTGGCTGGCTATGTCTTCCAGCATAGTTCAGGAAACGAAAACGAACATGTCTTTGTCGAGAACCTTCGACATCGTCGAAAGGGACCTTAATCGTTCCACGGGAAACTTCTTATGGGGGGTTTCCTTTATCAGCTTCGATGCAATTGTTGATGGTCAATACAAAAGGATAAGGTACTACGTGTCTGGAAACAGGATAATGAGAAGGTCTGGAAATTCATATAATACCGTGACTGAGTTTAGAGATTCTGCAGGCTTCTTTGAAGAAGAAGGGACAGTCAGATTCATAATCGATAAAAGAGAAATCTTGATAGGGACAAAAGGTGGATAGGATGAATCCAAAGGATATCAGGAAGATGCTTCAGGCTATAGAAGAGGAGATTCTCTCCAGAACAGAAATGGATGTAAAAGAGATGCTGGATTCACCTTCGGCATACGTAAGGGCAAGAGCAGTGAAGTCTGCTGCTGATAGAGAGATGAGAATAGAGAATATTGAAAGCTTTCTTGAAGACCCTTCTCCCGAGGTCAGAAAGAATGCAGTGGTCACTATGGCAAAGTTGAGTGAGAACCGAGATTCTATTCTCAAAGCATTGGACGATCCGTCAGATCTTGTCAGAAGCATAACAGCGAAAGAACTCGTGGAATTTGGCTATGAAGACGAGGATCTTGCGAGGCGAATCGCCGCCGACCCCTCCAAAAAGGTTAGGAAGACTTTTGTTGTCGCTCTGGCTGAAGCCGGGGAGAACGAACTCCTGAAGGAGTTTGACGAAGACCCGAGTAACGATATTCGGAGTATCCTGGCGGCCTGCAAAGGGCAGCTCAGGCTTGAAGAAGAGGAGCTTTCATCTCTTTCGGGCAAGTTCCAGAAGGTGGCGCTACTTTCGAGATTGGGCCAGAGAAACTCAGGCGCCGCTGAAGAGCTTCTAGTTCTCTTGAAGGATTTCCGATCCTCAAAAGTCAAACAGATAATTGTTGAGACTTTCGAGTCCTTTCCTGATGATATCGCACTTCCCACTCTCAAGAAATTGATTGATTCCGATGATAGAACAGTTGCAATCTCCGCAATGAAAACTCACAGGAAGATCAAAGGGTACGATGTTTCGATGCTTCAGTCAGCAGAGAGATTCATGGATTCTGAGGATGAAGAGATGAGATTCGCTGGCGCACAGTATATTAAAGGTCTCTTAGAACCCTCTGCAGCAGAGATTTTACACACTGGATTAGAAGATCCTTCTGACAGAGTGAGAGCCGTATGTATGGAGGCGCTGGCAAGTCTTATGGATCATTCTATTGCAGATGTTATCGATGAATCTCTTAGATCAACATCATCCCGGCTAAAAAAGGCATCGCTAAGGGCCGTGAAAAAACTTAAGACTATCGATATCGAAGATCATATTACTAGAATTCTTTCTAACAGAAAAGAGGACCTTCAGACAAGAGTACTCGCTTCTTCCGTAACGGGACTTCTAAAACTGGAAGGACCTCTTCCTCATCTTGAAGAAATCGCTCTAAATACTTCCATTGAAAGCCGCCTAAGAATCTCTGCGGTAAGAGCTATGGCAAGGATAAATCCTTCTCGTCTGGCCGAACTTTTCGGCTTCACAGTATGATGGCGGTCAGAATCGAAAGCATCGTTACTACTAAGAGAATCGAGTCACTCAAAGACCAGCTTTTTTCTTTGAGGCAAGTTAACTTGTGCCCAGGTCTGTATCCTCTTATTTGAAGGGCGGCAGCAGTGTCCTGAGCCTTCTTCAGCGAGGTTGCAATTACCGGGATCACTACGGAGATTGAGTTTTTCACTCTTGAGAATATGCTCCCTTTGTCGAACTCTATTCCCCGCGCCTTCTGTGCCAAGATTATTCGGTTTGTCTGAAGGGAGATAAGGGGGATGAAAGTGAGAGTTAGAGAAAGCGCCATTCCAATTTCAGAAGACCGCTTCTTACCCCCGGGGAGTTTTCCAATAATCTCTTCCACAGAAGAAGAGATCTCCAGGGGTGTTGTTGTAAGTGAAAGCATTATACTGAAAAGCACCGCAAGAATCATTCTGGCCGAAAGCACCGCAGCGTTTATCAAACCCTCTTCTGTGATCCTCAAAACCTTTAAGTCCAGCAAGACTCTTCCGTGAGTAAAAAGGATCTGAAAGACTACGATCAACAGGATTAACAACCTTATCCCCCGTAGCGTCTTTACGAACTCCCTGAAAGGAACTGCTGAAAGTGCGGAGAGAACAATCCAGAGTGATAGGAAGACTGTGAAATCTGCAATCCCGCTCAGAAACAGCGAGCCTATTGAAAGCGAAACAAAGGCTATGGTCTTTGCTATCGGTGACAATTTGTGAATCACCGAGTTCGTTGGAACGAATCGCCCAAAAGGAACTCCTACCAAACATCTCTCTCCCTGTAACGAACAAAACTAGTCGGTGTTTCCCACACCGCCACTTCGTAAAGCTCATAATCGCTTCCTCCAACCCTGGAAGCCAGGCGTTTGAATATCCACTCGGCTATGTTTTCTGCTGTCGGCTGAGGTATAACATCATTTATGTATGCGTGATCAAGCAAGCTCAACACTTCTGACTTGACTATGTCTTTGAGCCGCAGAAAATCGATGACCATATCTTCTTGATTCTTCTCTCCGGCAACTGTTATCTGAAGCTTATAGGTGTGGCCGTGAAGCTTCTCACACTTTCCGTGATAACTGGTCAGATTGTGAGCCGCATCAAATGTGAACTCCTTAGTTAGGAAGAACATGAGTCTCTATCACCGTCCTTTATCACTACCAGTACAGACTCTCCATGAGACTATCATATCGTATTCTCGCTTGTCAGAAGGGTAACACCAAGAAAATGCTGATGATTTGTCCTGCCATTGAGCGGAGGAATCCCTTTAACGGATACCAGCATCGGTGTTTCGCTGCACAATGAAGAAAGAGAAAGACTAAGAGTGAATAGGTCCTCAAAGTGATTTACTGGCCATAACAGATGCTCAATGTGGGAAAAGATTCGCAGAGCATAGAATTTCTGAAGAAGATGTCGATAATTATCAGCTGACAAACCGGTCGAGCTAGCTCACTCTATAGTTAGATAACTGCGAAATTTGCATGAATATGTTTGACATTCATCTAACTATCTGTCATGATAGTACTGTAAGAGATGTATCGAACCGGGGAGGGATGATAGATGTCAGAAAATCAGATGAAATCGATGAAGGAAGTTACAGAGCAGATAGAGAAAGTGAGAGTTGGGATTCTCAAGACGAGATCATTCATAACTCTCTGAGAGAGTGCTGGAAAATCACGAGAGAGCTTTCGGGCTCTCTTTTTTGTTGAAACTCCTGGCGTTTGGCGCATGTCTGTGAGACCAACCGAGAAAAATCGTTGTCGGGAGTTTTGCTTTGAGAGTGCGAGAAATGATCGTCGTAGACCGTTACGGGTCAACCGTCCGAGAACACCGTGAACCAGTCCACCGATAAGAACAATCGAGAAAGAGCATTGTCGAGACGTTCGCTGCCCTCACGAGAAAACAAGACTCTGACCGGTATCATCTCAGATGACGTGAAAACAAAACGGATGTCATCCCGATATGCAACTGATCGGGATCTCGCTCCAAGAAATGCTGTGTGCTTAAGATCAAGGACCCACTTTTTGATGGGAAGGGCCGCTTTTAGCTTTTGTTCTTATAACATGGAACTTGCAACTGATGTGCTTCTCGGAGAACGGAGAACCGATAACGGATAACCGTTTTCTTATTCAACTTGCATCTTGGCACTTGCAATTTGTCAATTTCGGAGGACGGAGGATCGTTGACGGCCAACGTGGTTTTCATCAGCGACCAAGGTCTCTTTGCTTTTGATAGTACGGAGGTCCTTCCCCTACTTTGAAAGGAAAGAAAAAAGGGCCTCTGCTGAGACCCGAAGTCATCTTTCTTTCCGTGGGGGAAAAGGGGGGTTGCTTGTATGTCGCGATTCTACTGGTAAATTCTTCAGAACGCCAGGAAATTACCGTGTATTGCAGAAGCCGATCTTGCCTTGTCGATTTCTTTCTGAATGTCTTTTCGTATTCTCTTTGGTTCTCTCTTCATATCGACTCCTCCTTTTCGTTGCGTTCGATTCATCTCTTACATTTTGATCTTAGCATTGGGTTTGATAATTGTCAAACCATAAATGTTAACGAACAATGAATTTCTAACTATATGTCGTTTAAGGACCTTATATTCTCTGATCGTTGAATGGTAGGGATCATAAGCATGAATAGATTTGTGTTGGAGCAAGTTATGCAAAGCCTAAGAGCTATGTCTAGTCAGAACAGAGAGATCAGTTCTAAATTACTCTAACTGTATCTGTGCTATAATTCAAGACAAGTCGAACTTGAGAGGTGTATTCCTTGAAAATCATTCCGGGATACGTTGAACTTGTAGAGATTTTAATGGCATGTGGGTTTGCTGATAGAAAGAGTTACTTCGATGCGCTCTCGCAAGACCTGGGGTTTGATTTCGAACCTGGAAGAGAACTTGCCGAATTTCTTGATAGAGTTAGAAGTAATGATAACTGGTCGATAAGAGTGGCTGTTGAGGTCTTCTCCGAAATAAAGGACAGTGTCATATTCTTCTGTGATTTTCCAGAGGAGCCTGGAGGCGAGCTTCTTCTTGAAGAGGCCATAGAGAGCCTGGGAAAAAGTTTTGAAGAAAAGGCAAGGTGTGTGGTTGACAGCATCTTGTTGAACAATCTAAATCTCTCTCAAGAGGACGTGAAGAAGACGCTAGACGGTGACTTGAGCATCGTTTCGGAGGCCGTCGACAAGGCTGAAGACCTTTCTGAGAACACGACGTGGTTCATCACTCAACTGATCAAGTTTCCCAAACAGTCTAAGGAGATTCTCATCTTTGCTCTGAGAGAACTTAAGAAGCACTATGAAGAATCCGGGCTCAGAAAGAAGAATCGTGACAAGATCGCTGAAAGGCTAAGACTATTCAGAGCCGAAGAGTACGAGGAAGTTGCGGAGGATTTCTTGAAATTCTACGGTATAAGGCCTAGGGAAGATTTGCCTCTTCACCTTTTATTTCAGAACACTCTCAAGTATTCGGGCCTCAAGTTCGCCAGCGCCTGCGATATCCAACTTATAGTTTTCAGTGAGCACCTGAAACAGATCGAAGAGATCATGAATCCTGTGGTAACCGACAACACTCTCAGATTATTTCTTAGAAACCTTTCCGATCAGACAAAGATGCAGATTCTTAAGGCGATATCCGACGAGCCGAAATACGTAGATGAGCTTGCGAGAATTGTGGGTTTGTCGAAGGCGACCGTTTCCTACCACCTTTCTACATTGGGTGAGCTGGCTCTTGTCACGAGTCGTAAGGATCACAGAAGGGTGTACTTTTCACTTAATAAAGAGCGTCTCGAGAAAATACTTAAGAGATTGGAAACGCTGTACGAAGAGGGTGAAGAGTAATGGAATTGATTACAGGATACTTCGAGATATACGATCTGACGATGGCCATTCAATTCTCGCTCAACACTGGTCCGGTTGAGAAAGTGCTTAAGACACTCGGAGTTGATTATGAGCCATCAACGCAGCTGATGGAATTCAGAGGGGATTTGTTGAGAGACACAGAATGGTCAACAAGGATGTATATTACCTTCATGAATGAATTAGGTGTGATGGCTCCCATACTCTTTCCAATTAGGCAGAAGCTGCAGGACGGAATGTTCGTAACAATAGAGGAAAGCCTAAACATAGCTGAGGAAGGCGTAAAGCTGATAAGAGATCGATTCATTCGGGTCTTTGCCGACAGAAGATTGAAGATTTCACACGATGAACTTAATCGTATGATCCATGAGAACCCTCAGAAGGTCTCGCAGGCTATAGAGGCAATCGGCGGAATAAGTGCTGACACAGTATGGTTCATAAACCAGCTGCTTTTCTTCCCGAAGACCGCAATGGATTTCCTCTCTTCCAATACGCTGAAAATCCTGAATTACTATGAGCGCAGCGGATTGAGGGAGCTTAACATGAGGCTTGTAAAAGGGTACGTGGAGAACAGTTCTCCTCAGAGGATTAGAGATGCATTCTCGAACTATCTAGACTATTATGGCATAACGCTGGACGAGTCCAAACCCTTGTATATAACACTTCAGAACTCTGTGCCCCACACAAACTCCGGTGTAATGACCTATCCGACGTTCCACCTCCTTATAATGGGTCTTGAAGAAGTTACTGAAGATTTCTCGGGCAGAATACCTAAAGAGGTAAGGTTGAGGAGTCTTCTGAAAGTCTTGTCGGATGAAACCCGTTTCAAGATCTTGAAGAAGTTGAATAACGAGCCCGCCCTGCAGAGAGATTTAGTTGAGTTCACTGGACTTGCAAAGTCGACTATCTCCTATCACATTGGTCTTCTTTTCAAGTCATCGTTGATAGATGTGGACCCATTTAACAGCGTCATCTGCGTAAGAAAAGAGACCATAAATAGAGCAGCTGCAGATATTAGAAATCTGTTGAACATAAGGGAGAAAAGATGATTAGAGCGGTAGTATTCGATATGGACGGGGTCATTATCGATTCGGAAAAAGTCTATAGAAAGGCATGTACGGAACTGGTAACCGAGCTGGGCGGTAAGATAAGTGTTGAGTTGTTTGAAAAGCAGATGGGTCTGAAGATGACAGAGACCCAGAAGGTCGTTGTAGAAACGGCGGGACTAGATATGAAACCTGAGGACTTTGGCAGAAGATACATGGAAAGGTACATGAAGCTTGCAAGGGAGACTCTAGAACCAAATCCCGGGTTGATCGACCTTCTCGCTTACCTGTCGGAAAAGGTTAAGCTGGCCATAGCTTCATCTACAGAGAGGGCCGCCATTGAGGAACTTATGAGAAAGATTAATGTACTCGATTACTTCGAGGTAGTTGTGGGTGGTGATGAAGTTCATGAATCTAAACCCTCACCTATTATCTATCTCAGGGCTGCGGAGCTTCTTGGAGTCAAGCCTGAAGAGTGTGTTGTTGTTGAAGACTCGCCAAATGGAATAAGAAGTGGCGTTAGAGCCGGAATGGAAGTGCTGGGTGTTAGAAATGAAGAGAATGCCCATCTAGATTTGTCTTTCTCGAAAGATGTTTTCGAAGATCTTTACGGAGTAAAAGAGTATCTCGAAAAACTTCTTGAGAGTTAGTCGAAAAGCAAGTTTTCCAGGCGCTTGAGATTCCTTATCTCCACTGTGTTTCTATCAGGCATGGAAATGATCCCGTCTCTTTCAAGTTCCGAGAAGTTTCTGGACACCACCTCTCTCGTTGATCCTATTTGACTGGCCAGAGTCTTCTTTGTGCAGGGAAGCTTCAAAGTTTGGGAGTTTTTTTCAAGAGATAATTCAAGCAGATAACTGGCGATCTTTTTCTTCACAGTGGATAGTGAAAGAATCTCGATTATGCTTGACAGATTCAAGATCTTCTCGGAAATGCTTCTGAGATAAGTGAGAAGAAAGCGCTGATTCTTGAAAGCATACAGAAGCACTTTCTTGGGGATGTTGAGAATCTCCGAATCCTTCTCTGAAACCACATAAGAAGCATACCTTCTTCCTACAAAAACCAACGCCTCGCCGAACATCTGCCCCTTTTCCAGACGGTTCATAATCTGTTCCTGGCCTGAAGGCAAAAACTTTGATATTCGGAGTTTGCCTTCGAGAACAAGACTTAGCGAATCGCACCGATCATCGGGAGTGTACAAGACCTGGTTGCTTGAAGAGTGCATCCTTCGAGAGCCAACAAGCATTTCTTCTATCTCGCCGGAAGTCAAATCGCTGAAAAGGTCTATGCTATGCAGCATCTACTTATCAATCCTGTACCAGTACTCGTATTCCATCTTAAACCCGACTCTCGAATAGAGTCTTATCGCATTTATGTTAGGTTTGTCTACTTGAAGATAGGCGATTCTAGCGCCCCTTTTCTTTCCGAGTTCCAGCAGTTTTTCGGTTATCTGCATTCCATAACCCTTTCGCCTTTCAGTTTCGAGGACAGCTATTCCGAATAATCCTATATGGTCTCCTTCAATGACTGCCAAACCACAACCAACATCGTTTCCCTCCTTCTTGAGTAGCACGAAGAAGCTCTCGGATATTACCATCGAAAGAAGTTTCTTTGCCCAAGACTTATTACCCCGTGCTCTCTTGTTAAGTGAGAAAAAGATGTCGAGCCATCTTTCTTCCGGTGTTGGGAAGATATCGAGATCGGAGAGATCTAACCTTTTGCTGTCCAAGGTCTTAGTCATGACGAGAGCCCTGTCTATCTCTTGAAAGCCCATCTCTTCAAGGGTTTTGTCAAGGAAGACCGGCTTAGACTCCTGTGTCAATTTGAACATTGGAGGCAGATCCCTGGAATGGTAAAATGATCTGACCTCTTCGATCTTATGAGAAAGAGATTCGTGAGAATCATATAGTGGATATACTGAGTTTGACCTGTTTGTGTATCCGCCGGCGTATCTCATTATCCATCCATCCCTCAACCTGCTGTAGGCGGCGGGCCAGGAGTTCAACGTAATCTCTTCAAGCTTTCTGATCCTTGACATAGTACCTCCAATCTCACCAATTTCAGGTAAATCCTACGTCATAACTGACTAGCCATTTATTGTTGACATGAGTGCGGTAAATCACTGGTTTCTTGATGAGCTGCTGCCTCTGACATGATACGTTATGACCTATGCAGAAGGCAACTCCACTAAGGAAATTTCAGGCTGACTGATGGGATCGAAAGAAACTCGACACAAATACCCCTCCATTGTTGATTTCTGAAGCAAATCTAAGCCAATTCATTTACTGATTCATCCAACAGATTCACGGTGAGCTGATCTTATGCGACAAATCGCTTAGTCTCAAGTGCTTTCTGCCAGATATTCTCGAACACTCTCGACAATTGGTTCGATCGCCTTTCTTTTTGTGAAATCGACGACCGTTTCATACGCAGCAAGCATGCCTTTTTCATCGTCGGATAATTCTTGTCCGTGCCTCTTCTTCATCTTAAGCTTTAATCTCAAGAGAGACATGAGGATTTTGTCTTTGATATTCAGTTTATTGAAGTCAAAGCCCCCCTTAGGTGATGGAATTCTGCATGGCATATCATTTCAGGAGATAAGTTCTTGAGCTTAATCTCTTCTAATACTTCTGGTCTTGCCGGTGATGCTCCTACCGAGAAGAGAACTACCTTCTTATTTCTTAGAGTTTCGAAGTTCTCATTTATCACATTTATACCAATAAGCTCGCTGGCATATAGAGAGCCGCCGAAGACAACACATTCGTAACTATGAAACTTCTTGGCATCGAAACTATCTGCAGCGAACAGATCTGCCTCCAGTTCTTCTGCAATCCACGTCGCATACTTTTCCGAGCTACCATACCGGCTCTTGGATAAAACAACTACTCTTGGCACAAGATTTCCCTCCTGTTTTCCTTAACTCTCCTTCTCATTCTAACAGCAAAAGTAGCGATCTAGTCTTGCCAAGAGAGTTCAGAAGAACTATCTAAAAGGGCCATTCAAGTTCAACTATTCAGAAGATTCCTTTCAACCTTGTTATCTAGATCTTTCTAATGTAGAATTGAGACGCTTACCTTACTACATAGGAGGCCTACAATGATTCGAAAGTTCATAGCCTATTATCGGCCACATTTGAGGCTTTTCATACTTGACATGGCCTGTGCTTTTATGATCGCAGGAATAGATCTGGTGTTCCCTAGATTCACCACATTAGCGCTTGACAACTATATACCATCCGGGAATATGAGAGGTATAGTGATCATCTCAGTGATTATGGCGATGCTGTTCATATTGAGGGCCGTCTTCAACTACATTGTCAACTACTGGGGTCATGTTGTGGAGTAAGAATGGAATACAACATGAGAAAGGATATCTTCTCCCATCTCCAGACTCTTTCTTTTAGTTATTTTGACAAGGTAAGAACAGGAAAGATAATGTCGCGAATCGTCAATGACCTAAGAGAGATAACTGAACTCGCTCATCACGGGCCTGAAGATCTTTTCATTTCGGTCGTCACTCTGGTCGGAGCTTTCGTCATTCTCATGCAGAATGACTGGAGGCTCACTCTTGTGGTCTTTGCTTACATCCCTTTCATGATTTGGTACGGGATCAAGAAGAGGCAGAAGATGGCAAGGGCATTCAGACTCGTGAGGAAGAAGATTGCCAATGTGAATGCTCAACTGGAAAACAGTATTTCGGGAATAAGGGTTGCACAATCGTTCACCAACGAGGAATTCGAAAAGAACAAGTTCGATCTTGGGAATCAGGAGTTCAAAGAGTCGAGACAGTTTGCATTCAAATCAATGGCTGAGATGACAACCGGTATCGACCTGATGATGAACATGCTCAAGGTCACCGTGCTCGCTCTTGGAGGTTATTTGACTTACTCAGGCGAGATAACGATTGGCGCCTTTGTCGCCTATTTTCTATATGTAGATCTCTTCTTGCAGCCTATAAGAAGACTTATGCAGTTCGCTCAGCAATATGAAGACGGTATGTCTGGATTTGAAAGGTTTGTAGAGATAATGGAGACAAAATCCAGTATCACCGATTCTCCTGACGCTATTGAACTGACAGATGTCAGGGGAGATGTAAGAGTAGAGGGGGTATCTTTCGCATACGACGGCGGAGAAAACGTTCTGAAGGATATCAGCCTTCATATTCCAGCAGGAGAAATGGTGGCTCTTGTCGGCCCTTCTGGGGGAGGGAAGACAACGTTATGTCATCTGATACCGAGGTTCTATGATGTCAATAGCGGAAAGATCACTATAGACGGAATAGATATACGAAATGTGACTCTGCATTCCTTAAGAAGCCATATAGGGATAGTTCAGCAGGATGTTTTCCTTTTTGCAGGAAGCATTCGAGACAATATCGCGTATGGCAAGGGCGACGCTACAGACGAAGAGATAGTTGAAGCGGCTAAGAGAGCAAATATCCATGACTTCATTCTGAGCCTGGAAAATGGGTACGATTCGTATGTCGGCGAAAGAGGCGTAATGCTTTCAGGTGGTCAGAAACAGAGAATTTCAATTGCCAGGGTATTTCTCAAGAATCCTCCGCTTCTGATACTGGATGAGGCTACCTCCGCTCTTGACAATGAAACGGAACTCAAGATACAAGAGTCTCTGGAAGCCTTATCAAAAGGCCGTACCACACTGGTAATTGCTCACAGGCTTTCAACGATAAAGAATGCAGACGAGATAGTTGTCATAACAAGTGACGGAATAATTGAGAGAGGCTCTCATGACGAGCTTCTCGAGAAGGGTGGGCACTACGCGAGACTCTACAGGGCTCAATTCAAGGGTTACATCCCCGACATGTGATTGCTTCTTTCTATGTAAACGTATCTGTCAGGTAAGCTGAGGACAGTTGTGATGAACTCCTCGAGGATGCTCTTGGGAATACTCCTGAAAGAGTTTCCAAAGTAGGTTTCTTCAAGACGTTGCTCAACTTTCTGCCAGTAATCGGGATCTAAGGAGGCTGGCTCGGAATGCCTTGATGACGATGAGGGCTTGAATTTACCTTCAGAAAGCGATTCGTGCAGCTGGAGTTTTTCAATCGTCTCCCAGTTATCCGAGTATCCTGTTGGGAAGAGACAACTCCTTACTCTGTATCTCATACTTTCACCCCCTTGAAGATTATGACTCTCAATCTGGACATTAAGGTTTATTTGTTATACTTAAAGCTAGCCGGAGTTCTTTGGAGGGATGCTTATGGACATTGAGAGAGGTTTTCTTTTCAAATGGTATGAGCGTCAGTTACTTGTAGAAGGAGTGACTAAGCCTTCGCTTCTTCGACTTGCCGGGGAGACATTCGGCGGACTATCAAGTGAGATAGAAGAACGAATAGCTGAATTGTTGATAAGGAGCGGCCTATCCGGGATTACTGGAGACTTTCCCAGGCAGAAAATCCTTCCCTTCTACTCTCCGTTGATCTACAGGCAGAAAGCTACAATAGAATTCATTGACGGGGACGAGATAAGCATTGAAGAAGATGAAGGGAAGAAGATTGTTGCTTTTCCTCACACTCTACCGTTAATATACGCTCCGGTGATCGCCGCAAATGTATTCTTCCAGTTGATGAGTGACGCGTCGAGCGCAGCCCCCGTAAAAGAACTCCCAGTAAGTCTTGACAGGTTAATTAGAAAGGGCAGAGTGATGGTTATTGGAGCAGGTGGATTAGGGTGTCCCCTAATAAAGGCCTTGCTTGATAGCGGGGTTGATGATGTTTGCATTGTTGAGCCCGGTGAAGTGAAGCTTAACAATTTGCACCGACAAATTTTGTACGATTATGGAGATATAGGTCTTTCAAAAGCAAGTGTTATTGAGCGAAAGATTTTACAGTATTACAGTGGAGTAAGCGCAAAAGTTTATCGGAAGCAGTTTGATCCGGAGCTAATTAGATCTGAAAGACCGGATATCGTTGTCAGCTGTGTTGACAACTATGATGCCAGGTATCTGATAAACGACTCGTGCTATCGAAATGGAGTCCCTTTCGTCGATTCTGGAGTCGAAGGCTTCAGCGGCTATGCCATGTTTAGGGATAGAGAATCGCCATGCTACAGGTGTTTCATGGGCGACAATAGAAAGGATACCGCTGCTCCCAAAGGAATACTGCCGTTTGCCAGCTACTTCGGCGGATTGCTTGAAGCAGCAATCGTGATAAGCTACCTCAACAAAAGACCTTATGAAGGTGAAGTCTTCTCTTTCGATCTGAAGAGAAACCGATTCGAGGAAATATCAGTTGAGCGCAGGGAAGACTGCCCGATCTGTTCTAAAGCGAAGAGGTGACTCTCTTGGAAGTGGTATACGGAGACAGGAAGTGGGATTTCGACAGAGATTTGACATATGGAGAACTTTTAGAGGAGACTCGACTCGGGAGAGTCTCAGTTCTGGTTATGGTGAATGGCCGTCTGGTAAGGCAGGGAGAGTTGATTCCGGCCAAGTCAAGAGTTCTCATAATCAATGCTGCCAACGGCGGATAAACTGGCGCATACTTACGCATACTTGCGTATAAGATCAGTTGGAGCGATTTATTAAGCTCTATCGGTTTGTGGGAGAATTGAGTTTTTTTGTACATTGACTCTTTTGAATGTAGAATTTTGATGGATAGTTTAAATAAAAACGGAGGTGTAGAAATTGGAAAAGAAAAGGGTTTTGATTCTCGGCGCCGCAGGACGCGATTTTCACAACTTCAATACTTATTATCGGGACAATGACGAATTCGAAGTTGTAGCCTTCACGGCAACGCAGATTCCCGGTATCGATGGAAAGAAGTATCCTGCGGAACTCGCAGGCAGGCTCTATGCTAACGGCATCCCGATATTGCCAGAAGATGACTTTGGAAAGTTGATTGACGAGCACAAGATCGATCAGGTAGTGCTTGCATACAGCGACCTTCCGAATCAATATGTTATGGAGAGGGCGGCAATAGCCAATGCTCACGGAGCAGACTTTGTACTTCTTGGTCCGAGCAAGACGATGGTCAAATCCTCGAAACCGGTAATCTCTATCTGCGCAGTTAGAACAGGTTGTGGCAAGAGCCAGACAACGAGAAGGGTCCTAGACATTCTGAGGGCAAAGGGAAAGAAAGTTGTATCGATAAGACATCCCATGCCATATGGAGACCTTGTGAAGCAGAAGGTTCAAAGATTCGCCGATTATTCGGATCTCGACAAACACGAATGCACGATAGAAGAAAGAGAAGAATATGAGCCTCACATAGACCGTAAAGCAGTTATCTACGCAGGCGTTGACTACGAGGCGATCCTCAGAGAAGCAGAAAAAGAAGATGTAGACGTAATTATCTGGGATGGCGGAAACAACGACTTTTCCTTCTACAAGACAGATCTATTCATCACTGTAGTCGACCCTCACAGAGCCGGTCACGAGACTACATATTACCCCGGCTTCACAAATCTGATGATGGCCGATGTAATCGTTATCAACAAGGAAGAAACCGCTTCTCCGGAGGACATCGATACCGTCCGACAGAATATTGCGAAACACAACCCCGATGCAATCGTTGTCGATGGTGCTTCTCCGATCACCATAGAGGGGGGCAAGGCATCTGAAATAAAGGGCAAGAGAGTACTGGTTGTTGAGGACGGACCGACTCTAACCCATGGTGGAATGAGATATGGGGCCGGCTGGGTAGCGGCCAAGAAATTCGGTGCTGGAGAGATAGTCGATCCAAGACCGTATGCAGTTGGATCACTCGTTGCGACTTACGAGAAGTACAATCACTTGGATCAAATCCTTCCGGCCATGGGATATGGCGAAAAGCAGATGAAGGAGCTAGAGGAGACCATTAACAAGGCAGACGTTGATCTCGTCATAATTGGAACCCCGATAGACTTGAGAAGAGTCATCGACATAAAGAAACCGGCAGTTAGGATAGGCTACGAGCTTCAGGAAATTGGGAAGCCCGATTTGGAAGACATAATCGAGGAATTCCTCAAGAAGCATAATATCTGACGTCTAAGAAAGAGGAGGACTGGTATTCCAGTCACCCTCCTTCTTGTTTATTGTTTCTTCTTGAAAGGTATATAGATATCGAACTCCGAGTCTTCTTCTCCCGTGAATCTCCCATCATATAGCTCAAACTCTTTCAGTCCGACAGGTTCATACTCGGAGTTCTGAAACACTTGCCGTATATGTACTCGTAAGTATCCTGCAGTGAGTCGAGCTTTCCCTTGTGGGTAAAGACAGCGTACGTTGCCTCGGGTATCTCGGCCCTCACCACTCCCACCGGTATCTTGTCCAGGCTTGAAACTTTTGCGGAAGCAATTTAGTCGAACTTACCGTCAACGAAATTCTCTTCCCCGGTGCACATTATTCCGTAGTGCTCCTGTGAAGGCATAACATTCTCGATCTCTGAGTATCTCTCCATGAAATCACGCCAGAACTTCGGACAATTATTCGCCGGATCGTTTCCCCAATACTTGAGACCTACTACCTTGAATGCTTCTTTGTAAACGATTTTCGGTTCCATTCTTATCCCTCCCTCAAGACTCAAAATGTCTCTCCTGTGAAGTCTCTTCTTCTGGGTAACGGCGAAGTGAAGTCCGAGTCTTCGATACTTTCCCGGGGTAATAAAATACTTGCTTCTGAATGCTCTAGTGAAGGATTCTTGGGAATCATATCCGAACTGAAGAGCAATTTCGAGTATTGGCATTGAAGTTGTTGCTAGCCTATCAGCCGCTTCGCTAAGCCTTCTACCCTTTAGATACTGTCTGATGGTTTCGCCAACTGTATGGAGGAAGATTCGCTGAAGATGAACAGGCGAGTAGAATGTCTCTGCACAGAGATCGCTGAGAGCAACTTGAGCTGACAGACTCTCTTCAATGTAATCTATAACAGAATTGACGCAATCGACGTAATCTTCCTTCAATACGGTATTCTTAACCATCCCTTCACCTCCTCAGTGTATGCAAGATCATACATTAGTGAAGAGAGTGGCTTTTTGATAGGAATTATCATGATCCGAATAGAAACCTGGAGACTTGGTTATCAACTTGGTGGAGTCAAATGATTCAATGAAGAAATGGAAAATCAGTATAAGACGAGTCTTCCAATTGCTCTGACAGCTTCGATAGTGCTGCTAACTTCCTTCGGTAGAGGCGGAATTCCTTCAAAGCCAGTCTTCTCAACGAAATCAATCAGCATTAGCCTCAGTTGTTCCGATTCCCAAGAAGAGAGATTGTCAAGTTTATCCACATCCACACCTGCCTCATAGTACAGTCTTGCCCGTACGCCTTTCATCCCTTTCAACCGCGAGAGGTCTGAAAGTTTCAAGTATTCTATTATCTTGTGAATTTCGATGCCTGTCCGTTGAGATAGGCTTTCCCTAAGTTCTGGAGTAAATGCAGCTTCGATCATCTGGTCAGTTCGGATGATCCCTGCCTGTACGAGTTTGTCAATAACCTGTCTGTCGTGCCCCAGGAAACTATCAAGTTTAAGTCCTTTTCGGTCCGAAGATACTTCTTTCTCACGAAGCTCGGAAGCACGTGCAGCGAGTGAAGGTTTCGATAGAAAACAGAAATAGAGCGCTATACTCCTCAGAAGTTTCTTCGGAAAGCTTCTCTCTTCCGCAAAGACTCTGCTGAAATACAGAATATCTTCTGTTTCTGTCTCTTCGATTGTTTTGCTTTTCGAATCAAGGAGGGACCTTTCAAAGAAGACCACATCTTCTACTAGACTATCAATAACATTTGGTTTCTTGCCCTTTCTTTTGAGGAAAACCGAGAAATCTTCTTTATCACATCGATCGCCCTTCTCATTATGAAGGAGGCACGGAACCTTCAAGAAGCAGGCAGAAACGTTGATAGTACGCGCTGAAAGTCATCATAGCCTTTTTACTTCGATTCTTGGCAGGAGTTCAATAACATCGTTGTACTTGCAGAGTTCAGTACCCGGAGTCATAACAGCCGCAGAACTAGCAGCTCCAGCCATTTTCAACGCAACCTCTGCTGTTTCTCCCAGCTCTCTGGACATGCAGTAGGCGGCAAGGAATGAGTCGCCGGCGCCAACTGCGCTCTTTACAGGAACTTCAGGAACGTTTATTCTATAGAGGCTGCCGCTCAGAAGTGCAAGAGCTCCCTTTCCACCCATAGTAAGAAGAACTTCCTCGATCGAGTACTTTTCAGAAACTTCCTGAACTGCCCTTCTGAGGTCGGACTCTCCTTTCAAGTCTCGTTTCAGCAACCTCTGAAGTTCGTGTGTATTCGGCTTTATTCCTTTGGGACCGGCCTTTACTCCTTCAGAAAAAGGTTCTTTATCGGAATCAATATAGACGTTGACACCAATACCCCTCATTCTTGAACACAGCTGCCTGTAAATATCGTTGCTGACTCCTTCTGGAACACTTCCGCATAATAGCAGATAGTCATCCTTTCTAAGCAGAATATCGACCGTCTTGAACAGCTTGTCTACTTCTCTGTTGGAGATAACAGGTCCCGGAAGACTCAACCTGTATTGTCCTTTTTTCGTTTCAATGAGTATGTTCGTTCTCGTCTCCTTATCACTTCTTACCGTTGCATAAACAACACCTTCTTCATCCAGCATTTCCTCTACTATCTTTCCGGTGTGTCCACCAAGAAAGGCAATTGATACAGAGTGACCACCCAGTTCGTTTACTACTCGAGACACATCTACTCCCTTTCCGGCGGGGTAATCCTTCACTCTCTCTACCCTTACGGTATCGTCTTCTGTAAGTCTTTCTGTGTAGAGAAATCTATCCAGCGCTGCATTCAATGTCAGTGAAAAGATCATCATCTTCCTCCTATATTCTGCCAAGAAAGTAATTGATAATACTTAGAATGACAATAACACCTGTCTCCACTCTAAGCGTTCTACTACCGAGAGAGATAGAAGTGCAACGATCGGTCAACTCCGCAATCTCCTTCTGAGTAAAACCTCCTTCAGGTCCAACAATCACTCTCAGATTACGTTCCTCAGCAAGATCTCTTTGCATCTCCCTAATTGCTCTTCCTCCAAAGTCAAGAAGCAGATTACGCGATCCTTCCAAGGCGAAACTCTTCAGAACAGATACTTCTGGAACACGAGGGTTCACACTCTGTTTTGCGGCCTCTTTGGCTACGGTCAGGAGCTTTGCGGTCTTGCTTTCGTCTAGTCTCGAGACTGACCTCACACTGTTGAAGACTTCTATTCTATCTACTCCGAGTTCAGTAGCTTTCTCAATGAGAATGCGAAGCCGTGGCCACTTCGTTGATGCCACGGCTATAGTTACTCTTTTTTTATCTCGTTCTATGTATTCTTGTTCGATTATCTTTCCAGAACTTCTCGACTTTCCCAGCTCTTTAAGAACGAATCTGTAGATAGTTCCCCTTCCGTCGATACCTATCAGTTCATCTCCCGGATTAGCCCTCATCACCTTAAGGTGCTTCGTTTCATCGCTGTCAAGAGTGACCGTGTCACCTTCTGCCAATACAAAGTAAGCATTCGGCAATTAACCGATAACCTCCTGTCCCATATACGGCACGAGCACTTTGGGAACAACGATTTTTCCGTCCTCTCTCTGGTAGTTCTCCACTATTGCAACCAGAGTTCTTCCAACTGCAAGTCCCGAACCGTTCAGGCAATGCACGAACCTCAGTTTGTTATCGTCGTCTCTGAATCTGATGTTTGCCCTTCTCGGCTGGAAGTCTTCAACATTTGAACAGGAAGAGATCTCTCTATATGCATTGTATGAAGGCAACCAAACTTCAAGATCGTATGTCTTGGCTGATGCAAATCCGATATCTCCGGTGCAGAGAGATACAACTCTGTAAGGGAGTTCAAGCTTCTTCAAAACGTCCTCGGCATCGGCAGTGAGACTCTCCAGCGCATCATAGGACTTGTCGGGATGAGTGAACCAGACGAGCTCCACCTTGTCAAATTGATGGACCCTTATCATTCCTCTTACGTCCTTTCCATAAGATCCGGCTTCTCTTCTGAAGCAGGCGCTGTAGGCAGTGTACTTCTTTGGAAGATCGCTATCTATTATTTCATCCATGTGTTGTGCCACTAGCGGCACTTCGGCCGTCGGTATCATGAACATATCATCGGGATCTATCCTGTAAGCCTCGTCTTCGAACTTGGGAAGCTGACCTGTTGCCTGCATTGTCTCCCTCTTCACCATGAAAGGAAGGGCAACTTCTTCGTATCCCTTCGAGTGGTGGAGGTCTAGCATGAAATTCGCAATTGCCCTCTCAAGCCTTGCGAGATCTCCCCTAAGAATAGTGAATCTCGCTCCAGAAATCTTGGCAGCCCTTTCGAAGTCAATCAGTCCTGTGTCCGGACCATAATCCCAGTGAGCTTTGATTTCAAAATCAACTTTTCTCGGTTCACCCCAGGATCTGAGAACTACATTGTCTTCCTCGCCCTTTCCTACAGGGGTCGTGCTTGAGGGGATGTTCGGAAGATACAGGAGTTTCTCTCTAAGCTCTTCGTCAATTTGAGAAGTTCGGTTGTCCAGGTCCTTGACTTCAGACGAAATCTCCTTTGCCCTTTCCATCAGAGAAGCAGCAAGACTCTGGTCTTTACTGGCCTTGGCGCGGGCGATTTCCGAGGATATACTGTTTCTTTCGGCCTTCTTTTGCTCCACAATTTGAAGAGCCTCTCGTCTCCTTGACTCAAGATTCACAATTTCGTCCAGTAGTTCGGAGCTCATACACCTCTGTTCAAGGCCCTTTCTAACAATCTCCGGATTCTCTCGAATCAACCTTACATCAATCATTGTCTCTTCCTCCTGCTAGAAAACAAGCTCTATCTCCACACTCTTTCCTTCGAATGAATCGTCATTTGTATCGTAAATCAGTTCACTGGCCCAGATCTTCCTACTATTCTTGAAGTCATCTACGAAAACGCTTCCTTTAAGGTTCAGGAGTCCCGTATCTCCAAAGTATTCGAAGTAAAGGGTATCAACGTTGAGGTCGCCCTTGTAATCGATGAAGATAAGTTCGGGAGTTGCCTCTTCGGTCTCCTTCGCGAAACCCTCGTAATATTCACTCTTTTGATCGAAGTTGAGAATCTCTGTCCGATAAATGTTTATGTTTTTTCCATCTTCTTCCTTTGAGTAGATAATCGCTTCAACATTTCCGACAAGTATGCCGGTTGACTTATCAAGGTTGTAATCAAGGGATGAGGCGGTTGCCTCACCGGTCTGAAACTTGACGAATGTCTCCCCTTCAGTCACAAAGCTTTCCCAGTCAGTTGTGCCTTTCGTAGCCGTTGCAAGAGCAGTCTCTACGTAAATGTCTCCATCCTTATTTATCGACACGTTACCTATAAAAGTAAAGACATCTTTTCGGAGCGACCCCAGAACAGTATCCCCTTTGATTCTCACGGTGCTTGCAAAGATTGTTGCTGCAAGGGAAACGAGAATTAGTCCAGTTATAATAATACTCTTTCTCTTCATGAATACCTCCAGACGATTATTCGTTTGCTTTCTTAGAGTCCATTATCTCTATAAGATTCTTGACGATTACCTCGAGAGCCTTTACCTGATCGGACTTTATTTCAGTCATTACCGATTTCAGGTACTCTACTCTTCTATCGATAACGTTCTCTATAAGTGTTCTTCCAGAATCGGAAATGTCGATTATGAATGATCTCCTATCTTTGTCGGAACGTCTTCGTTCTACCAAATCAGCATCAATAAGCCTTTTCACAAGACCTGTTGTTGTGCTCTTGGTTATTCCAAGCCAGCGACTGATGTCACTCATCCTCTTTTCTCCATTGAAGAAAAGGACCTGAAGGACATCGAACTGGGCCGGAGTGATCGGGAAGTCCCTCAGAACCTTTCTTCCTTCCCTTCTAATCCTCGTAGAAATCGTTCTAAGATTCTTCTCAAGAATTGCAGCGTCTTCCTTTTCGATTTCATTTCCGGACATCACTACACCTCCAAACCCTTTGTATTGGTTGAAAGAAACCGTTACTACTCAAGAGATTATATCATCATCTTAACCAGGGTTATGACTGATTCTAGCGTTGGTGGCGTTCATTCACGGTTATACTTGCATAATAACGGTGACTGAAGGCCACCGAATGGTGATGTATAATCTCAGTATGAAATCAGCTGAAAGAAAGCTCACCGATTTGACAAGGTTCGATGTCTCATATAGAGAGGATTACATAACAGTTGCCGGAGTTGACGAAGCGGGAAGAGGTCCTCTGTCTGGTCCGGTTGTAGCCGCAGCAGTCATTACGCTCGAACCTGTGGACGGTGTCTATGATTCCAAGTCTCTATGCAGAAAAGAAAGAGAGTATCTATACGATAGAGTGATGGAGGCTTCTATAGTTGGTATTGGGGTCTCGTCGCCTGAGGAGATTGACTTGCTGAACATTCTTGCTGCAACAAGGCTTGCAATGAATAGGGCTCTGAACAATTTATCCGAAAGGCCCAATTACGTTCTGGTTGATGGAAAGTCGCTTAATCTAGATGTTAAGGGCGAGTGCATAGTCGGAGGAGATAGAAGGAGCGCATCGATAGCCAGTGCCTCAATTGTAGCAAAGGTATTCAGAGATAGAATTATGGATTCTTTGGACATTCTGTATCCTGAATATGGCTATCGAAGTCATAAGGGTTATGGCACTGAAAAACATCTGCAGGCTCTGAGAAAATACGGACCAACAACGTGGCACAGATTGACATTCAGGCCGATAAGAGAGCTGATCACAAAGGAATTGGCAACGCATTGGTCAAATGAAGAAAGAGTTGGCAGGGCAAGGCTTTTTAGAGCGGGCATGGTTGAGATGGAGGCAAAGAATTGAGAGACAAGTTTGAGGAAAGCGAATGGGTAAGACTAATCGAAACAATGAAGAAGTTGAGATCTCCCGGAGGCTGTGAATGGGATATAGAACAGACTCATAGGTCTTTGAAACCGTACCTGATAGAAGAGGCTTATGAGGTTCTCGATGCTATAGACGAAGGGAATGACAATGAGTTGGCAGAAGAGCTTGGCGACGTTCTCCTTCAGATAGTCTTCCACGCACAGATTGCTTCCGAAAGAGGGGCGTTTTCTATAACGGATATTGTCAGTATGTTGACTGAAAAGCTTATCAGAAGGCATCCCCACGTCTTTTCCGATTCGAAAGGCTACTCCTATCGCCAATGGGAAGAGATCAAAGCGAAGGAAAAGGGAGGAAATGAGTCTCCCGCTTCTTCAATAGGCAAGGTCAACAAAGCGCTGCCAGCACTTAGTTTGGCCCGCAGGGTTCAGGAAAATGCATCGGTTGTTGGATTTGATTGGGAAGATATGAATGGTCCGCGCGACAAACTGAATGAAGAGATTGAAGAGCTGGACTGTGCTATAAAGGAAAGAGATAAGAAGAAGATTGAAGAGGAAATCGGTGACCTTCTCTTTACAATTGCTAATTTATCGAGATTTCTCGAGGTTGATCCTGAATCAGCTTTGAGAAGATCGACAGAGAAATTCGTGAACCGTTTTCACGAGATGGAGAGTCATATTGAGAGATACGGTCTGGATATTGAAAGCATGACCATAGATGAGCTTAATCACCTGTGGGAAAATGCGAAGGAGGGTACAAATTGAAGAAGCTGCTGATCGCTGCCCTGATTATTATGTTACTCACTGTAGCAACATTTGCGCAAACGGAGGATTTATCAGGAAGTGGGATAGCCGCCAGGGTAAATGGCGAGATTATCACCATGGACGCTTTTCTTTCTAAAGTTCTGCCTAATTACACTGAAATATCAAAAAGAATCGAAGAAGTAGATCCTCTGTTTTCTGAGATGCTTCTGAACACGGAAGCCGGTCAGAAGTTGCTTGAAGAATATGAAAGGCATTCTCTGGAGGCGTTGATTGAAGAGACTCTTCTTATCCAGTACGCGAGAGAAGCTGGGATAGAGCCCAACTCAGAAGCACTGAAGAGCGTTGTTAATAAGTCTATTATGGATACACTGGCAGAATTGGAGATCGAGAAGTCCGATGCAGATCTCTTCTACATACTTAGGGGATACATCGACGGATTGAGTTCCTATGAGGCGAAAGTTGTCCGGGATCTTGCATACAGAGAGGTTCTTAATGCTCTCTATGAAGCAGTCACCATGAATGCTACGGTTACAGAAGAGGAGATTGAGCAGTATTACATGGCCAATTCGTCCAAGTATGCTGTGGAGGAAGAGAGAGCGAACATGAAGGTACTCCTGTTCGATTCATTCTCCGAAGCCTATTCTGTATGGAAGGCCGCGTCGAGAGATGCAAATCCAGCTTCCGTTCTCGACACTTTTCCCGAAGTTGTTACCAGAAGCTTCACGAGGCAGGAAATTGAAAGTCTCAATCCCGAACTGGTTAAGTCCCTCTTCAAGCCAACGGACGGCGAATTGCTTTCTTCTGTTGTAACTCTTGACAACAGATACGCGGTTATCTATCTTCAGTCATACTCTCCTGCAGGTTCGCAGGGTGTTGAAGATGTGAGGGAAGAGATCGAGAAGAACCTGATCGAAGAGAAAAAGGACTTGTTATGGAGAGTCTGGAAAGAACAAGAGTTTAAGCCTTTCAAAGAAAGTGCCATAGTAGAAAGATACTATGAAGCAGATGGAGGAGAATGAATTGAGTGTCATAAAGGAAGATGTAATGAAAGCTCTTGAAGAAGTCTATGATCTCGAAATTGGCTTCGATATAGTTTCTCTGGGACTAGTTTACGGCGTGAATATTCAGGATGGGAAAGATGTGAGAATCAAGATGACGTTGACGACGCCGATGTGTCCCCTTGCCGGACTGATGACGGAAGACGCAAGAAGAAAGGTCAGCGAGATCGAGGGAATTGGGGACGTTAAGATTGAGCTTACCTTTGACCCACCATGGACGCCTGAGATGGCAAGTGATGACGTCAGAAAGATTCTTGGAATGTGAAATCAAGGGAGCTAATTGAGATATCAATAAAGAGGCTCAGTGAAGCGGGAATCGACAATTCCCGCTTTATTGTGTTCTTACTTTCGAAGGAAATCCTATCGCTGACTGAAGTCGATCTGCTTCTTGATACTCAAAGAGAAATCGAATCTTCTCTGACCGTTGAGTTTTTTTCGGCAGTGAAAAGAGTTGCCAAAGGGGAGCCAATAGACTACGTACTTGGCTACAGAGATTTTTTTGGAATTAGACTAGAGCTTTCCCCTTGTGTGCTCATTCCCCGCAGCGAAACTGAAGAGTTGGTTGAGATCGTTATTGAGGAAGAAAAAGACTCTAAAGTCTTTGCCGATATCGGAACGGGAAGTGGAGCGATAGCCTGCGCTCTTGCGCGAAGTCTTCCCTCAGCTACTGTATTTGCGACCGACATCTCAACGGAGGCAATCGCTCTTGCGGAGCAGAATGCCAGAAATAACGGGATATCTAACGTGAAATTCATTGACGGAGACAATCTCAACGGACTCGGAGAATACCTGAACTCTGTCGAGGTTTTGGTTTCCAACCCGCCTTACATAAGAACAACAGATATCGATTTGCTCGATGTCAGCATAAAAAAGTACGAACCGTTGACTGCCCTTAACGGCGGTAAGGATGGACTTGACTTCTACAGGGAGTTTTTCAGGAGCCTCCCGCGTGGAAAGAGGGTATATCTGGAAATTTCTCAGTACGAGACGGACGGTCTTCGCAAACTCTTTTCGGAGATCGAAGGCTACTCTTGCGAGTTCAGAAAGGACTTATCAGGGAACTACCGATTCATGATTCTGCTTCCAATAGGCTGATGACTTCTTTAGAAAACCCTTCAAGTTCGACCCTGAAAATATGGTCGGCCAGATAATCGAGACCAGTCTCATCTCTATTCACGATTGCCACTCTGGCGCCAGATGATTTCGCAATTACCGGAAACTGAGCCGCAGGATAAACCATGAGCGAAGAACCTAATGCGAGAAACAGATCTGCAGCAAGCGCAGCATCTTCAGAACTTCTGATAGCTTTCTCGGGAAGCATCTCGCCGAAAAAGACGATTCTTGGCTTTATTAGGCCTCCACAGCTGCATTTCGGAACATCAGCGCTTTCCAGAATGAGCTCCATCTCCGACCTATCAAACTTCCTGCTGCATTGAAGACAATCAAACAGGGAGACTGTTCCGTGCAACTCGACTACATCTCTTGCTCCAGCTTTTTGCAGGAGGCCGTCGATATTCTGGGTGATGATTGTTTGAATCAATCCCATCTCTTGCAATCTCGCTAGAAGTATGTGGGTGGCATTTGGTACTGTGTCAGCCATGGTGTGTATTCTCTCTCTTGCTACTTTGTAGTAACCAGCAGGGTCTTTCATAAAGGAACTGAGTTCGAAAATCTCTGGAGAGACTTTGCTGTATAGGCCCCCGGGACTTCTAAAATCCGGAATACCACTGGCAACAGAAACGCCGGCACCGGTTAGTACAGTGGTATTGGTAGATTCTTTTAGAAGAGAAAGGAACGACTTGGCTTCTTGACTGACTTCACTCACCTCTTGCAAACTGAATCTTTGGAAACTTCGTCTTGCCAGTGTCTGCCCATATATATACATTTCCGTCTGCTACAACTGTAGGTGTGGGATTGACTTCGATAATCGTTGCGCCTGGCGGAATTGAGATAGCAAGTGAATAGGCTTCCCCTGTAAGATCGAACTCCATATCACCCATATCAGTGTTTACTACTCCTTCTTCAACGGCAGCAAAGCCCGAAATAACGGCATGCTCAATTACTCTTACTCTGTTAGAACCGAGAACCGTTGCGGTCGACTGAAAGTCCTCTACATACATAGCCCGGTTGAAGCTCTCTGCAAACTGGGTCATTGACTCCTGGAAGTCTGCGAACTGTTCTTGCTGAGGTTTGTCGTATTGCTCGAGAAACTGTGTCATCTGATTTGGTTTATTGAAGATGATCTCGGTTTCAATATCCAAGGTGGCTCGACCTTCGTAGTCATATGAATAGTTGCTGGTGGATGACAGAGTGTCAATATCAAGTCTGTTGTTAAATGCCATGAACATGTTGACTGCAGTCATCCCAACCATAACAACAACGAGTATGATGAGAAGGGTATTGAATTTCATATGTAACCTCCCGATTATTATTAGATTGGTCCTGAGAATATGATAACATCATTCTGTGCTAAAATACATTGTAGATACCTTTGCGATCGCAGTTGACGATCGATATTAGTTGTATATCGGGCTTTTCGGTTTGGAGGGATTTCAGTGCGAGTTCTCAGTGGCATGCGCTCGACCGGCAGACTTCATCTAGGGCATTTCGTAACTCTTGAGAAATGGAAAGAGCTGCAGGACCAGGGAAATGAATGCTTTTACTTCGTGGCTAACTGGCATGGCCTCACTTCCCATATAGATGAAAGTTCTAACTTCTATGACTGGAGTCTTGACATCGTCCGAACATACGTCTCAGTTGGTCTAGATCCCGAGAAATCAGTTCTCTTTGTTCAGTCTGCAATTAAGGAGCACGCGGAGCTGTTCCTGTATTTCTCTATGCTCGTGTCTGTTTCGAGATTGGAAAGGGTGCCGACTTTCAAGGATCAGAAGGAGCAGATCACAAACAAGGACCTTTCAAGTGGAGGGTTTTTGCTATACCCTGTTCTTCAGGCAGCGGATATTCTCATGTATCTGGCGACAGGAGTTCCGGTTGGTGAGGATCAGGTTTATCATGTTGAGCTTACAAGGGAAATTGCAAGAAGGTTCAACAATCAGTTTGGCGAAGTGTTCCCAGAGCCGGAACCGATTCTTGCTAAAGTGCCCAAGCTTCCGGGAACTGATGGCAGAAAGATGTCCAAGAGCTACGGGAACTACATTCTGATCGATACGGATGAGAAAGAGCTCTGGAAGATGATTGCTCCGATGATGACGGATCCGGCGAGAAAGAGAAGAACCGATCCGGGAGATCCGGAAAAATGTCCTGTATGGGATTATCATAAGGCTTTCACTTCCTCCGATGAAGAGAAGTCTTGGGTCGTTCAAGGATGCAAGACTGCAGGAATCGGCTGTTTGGAGTGTAAGAGACTCCTTCAGCAGAACCTGGTTGAAAGACTCTCCCCTGTTTGGGAGAGGCTGTCCTATCTGAAAGAAAACTGTGAGGAGCTTTCCGAGATAATCGAAGATGGAAATCGAAGAGCTGCAGAAGTGGCTAAGGAGACAATGAAGAGGGTTCTTGAAGCAACTAAGCTGGGGTGGTGAAGGTGGAACAGCTTGAACTGGTCTTCAGTTTCCCTGAATTCGAAGGACCGCTTGACTTGCTCGTGTATTTAGTCAGGAAACACCGGGTAGACATTCGTTCGATCCCCATCACAGTCATAGCAGACGAGTTCATTGCACACGTCAACAAGATGAAATCTCTGGATATGGTAGTGACTTCCGATTTCCTGGTGATGGCTTCAACTCTCATGGAGATGAAGTCCAAGGCTCTGCTCCCCAGAATGAGCAATAATGAAGCCGAAGTGTTTGAAAATCAGCAGAAAGAACTCTACAAAAGCGTAGAGGAGTATAAGGCCTTAAAGGACCTGTCAAAAGAATTCCGGGTAAAGCTCTACGATGCTTACAGCTATGAAAGGGCAACAGCCAAACCGGTAGTTGATCAGAAGAGGAAAGAGGATCTTCCGGACGAACTTACGGAAGCTTTCAAAGCCATTCTAAAGGAGACGGTATTAAGAGAAAGAGTATATACAATCGTTTCCGAGAGCATAAACGTTGAAGACCGAATGCTTCAGATAGAACAGCTCTATGAGACAATTGAGCTGTACAAGTTCCTTATGGATCTCGAAAGCAGATCGGAAGTAATTGTCTCCTTTCTTGCAGTGCTTGAACTCCTGAAGCTCAACAGGTACTATCTTGAAAGTGTAGAGCCTCTCGTTCTCAGAAGGAGGGTCTAGTGAACGAGGAATTGACAAAGAAGGCAATTATCGAAGCGCTGATCTTCTCTGCAAGAAGCGGCATTGAGCCGTCAAGAATCGCGTCGATTATCGGTATGAAGCTGAATCAGGTTATGTTACTGCTTGAAGAGCTAGAGGGAGAATACCAAGCACATGATCACGGTGTAATGATTAAGTCCGTTAACGGCAGGCTCAGATTCTATACCAAAGCATCGATTCAGTCATATGTAAGTCAAATATCGGTGAGACCCCTGGTGAGCATTACCGACACTCAGATGGAAGTTTTGGCGATTGTGGCTGTGAAGGGACCGCTAACAAGAAATGATGTTGAACTAATAAGAGGAAGGTCTTCTCAAGCCCAGCTTTTAGAGCTGTCTAAGATGGGACTTGTTGGCAAGAGGAAATCGAAGCTGCCGGGCAGACCTTACCTCTACAAAGTCAGTTCGCGCTTCTACGAATTGTTCCAGGTTGACGATCTCGCGGAGATTGTTCAGGGGTTGGCTATTGGCGGGGGGGAAGATAGTTTTGAGGCTTCACGAGATGATCTCACAGATAACGGGAATGTCGAGAAGGAAGTCGACTCAAGCGATCCTGGACGCGAGAGTGAAGGTGAACGGCAGGATCGAGACATACCCGAGACTTGATGTAATTCCGGAGTCTTCAGAAATTTTTCTTGACGGAAGTAAGCTAAGCTTTTCCATAGAAGAAAAAGTCGTATATTTGGTTAACAAACCTCTTGGTTATCTCAGCGCCATGAGCGATGATCGTGGAAGAAAGACGTTGGCTGATCTGATAAGTGAAAGGATTAGGGAGAGAGTATTTCACGTAGGCAGGCTGGACCAAGACAGCTGCGGATTAATAATCATGACGAATGATGGTGATCTCGCTAATCTCGTTTCTCATCCTTCTTCAGAGATAGAGAAGACTTACGTTGTGGGAATAAAGGGAAGACTTACCGATCAGGATATCGAAGCAGTGAGGGCTGGTGTTACACTCGCCGATGGATTCAGAACAGCTCCGGCAAAGATAAGATTGGTCAGAAGTGATAGAGATCTGTCGAAGTATTCGATTACGATTCACGAAGGCCACAAACGAGAAATTAGGGAGATTCTTAGGGTATTCAACAAACAGGTTTCCACTCTTGTCAGAGTTGCTATCGGCACTCTTGGCATATCTCTTGTTCCAAATCCAGGTGACATAAAAAGGCTAAGCAAGAGGGAGATTGAATCGCTGAAGAAAGGGGCCCAGAAAAGGAGCCCCGGTAAGGACAACAAGAGATTGTAGATGTCTTCATTACCAAAGATTCACAGTCAGCTACTAAGATCAACAACGAACGCTCCAATGTAGGTGTCTGCTGCACCGTAGTACAGAATCAGCTTTTCTTCATGAACTACGGCTCCTTCGATAAATATCACGTTTGGGACCTGCCCTTGTTTTTCCCAAATAAGTTCAGGTTCTGCGAGAAACCTGTCAGTCCTCATTATAAGTTTTCTGGGATTGCTTATATCAAATAGCGCAGCCCCCGGCCTGTAGATCGTGGAAAAGTCGGCGCTGTTGTATATGAGAAGAATCCCCTCTTCTGTTATAATGGGCGTCGGTCCCGGCTCTATCAGTCTGCTGTCGAAGTAACCCTGTCTTGGTTCCAATACGGGACGGGGAAATACCGTCCAATTTCTGAGGTCGGTGGAATAAGCGAGTTTTATAGAGGAATCTCCAAAGTACATGAAGTACTTCCCATCAATCTTGGCAGGGACGATTGCGCCTGACTTTGACCAGGTATCGTCTTTGAATACCGGGCCCAATTTCTCCCACTCTTCGAAGTCCTTTGAGACGGCTATGCACAGTCTCGCCTTCCCTCCATCATAACCCGTGTAGGTAAGTATATAGGTATCGTCTATCTTCACTATTCGAGGATCTTCGCAGCCTCCCGGGATCTCGTATGATTCCGTTGGCGAAATCAGAGGATCTGACCGCCTTGAGAACTCGAAGCCATCTGCCGATGTCGCCAGGCCAATCCTTGATGTGCCATTCCATCTACCTGTGCCGGCCCAGTCTTCCGATCTGTAGAGAAGATAGACAGTCGAGTCAATAACTATAGCTGCCGGATTGAATACGGCCTTGCTCTCCCACCCGACACCTTGAGGCATCACTATAGGAAGCTCAGATGCTCTTTCAATGTTATATAGCGATTCAAACTCTATCGAAATGGAAAATACCGATGAACATAGAGAGAGCAATACCACAAGCAGTAGTCTTCTCACATAATCAACTCCTTATCCAGTTGATCACAACCTCTTTCTCGATTGTGGCCAGAGCGATAAGGTTGTCTGCCGCCCCATAATAAACATAATAGTGTCCTTCGTGTTCCACCATTGCATCGGAAAAAACGACATTTGGGACGCCTCCAAACACTTCCCACTCTTCTTCTGGTTCAAGAATCGGTTCATTGCTTCTCTTTATGACCTTCTCAGGGTTCTCTGAGTCTAGTAACATGAACCCCAGTCTGTAAGTAGGTCTAGGAGTGTCTTCCACGCCGTGATACAGTACAAGCCACCCGTATTTAGTTTTGATAGGTGGAGCACCTACCCCAATCTTCAGATTGTCCCACATGCTGGGTCTCGGACCGGCTATAGAAGTGAATCGTGTCCAGGTATTGAGATCGTCTGAATACGCCAGATACATGTCCGGTTCGATTCTGTGGAACATAATGTAGCGTCCGTTTACCTTCTCCGGAAACAGTGCTGCATCTTTGTTGTCGACATCCGGGATAATTATTCCGTGACGCTCCCAGCGGAGAAAATCAGTCGTTGAAGCCATCGAAATTCGTACACCAAGAGGAGAATAGGCAGTGTATTGCATGAAGACTTTCCCCTCCAGCTCCGTTAGCCTGGGGTCCTCAACGCCGTAAAGCTCCCATTGACTTCCGGGAGTAAAGACTGGCTTCTCAAGTCTGTTGAATCTTACACCGTCGAGTGAAACGGCGTAGCCCATTCTTGAAACCATATCTTCTCCCTGGGCCCTGTATAGCATGTGAAAGACTTTTTTTCGTTTGACAACGGCACAGTTGAAAACATACTTAGATTCCCAGTGATGTTGCGGGATCGGAGAGATAAGAGGGTTTAACGGATGTCTTTTCAGTTTGATCACAACTCTCACTCCTTATTTCAATGACATAGAGATTCCTTGAAGGAAGTACTTTCTGAACACCAGAAATATGACTACCATGGGCATAGTCTGAAGGACAGAACCTGCAAGAACGGGTCCCAGGTAACTTCCGTACTGCATATTGAAGCTTGCCAAAAGTACTGAAAGCGGCATCTTTGAATAATCGCTGACAACTATTAGAGGCCACATGAAATTATCCCATATTCCGATGAATGTGAAGAGTCCAACGATAGAGACGGTCGAGCTAGTTAGGGGGATCAACACCTTCGTGATTATCCAGAGGTCGTTTGCTCCATCCATTCTAGCTGCTTCAAGGTATTCGTTTGGAACGGCTCTGAAGGACTGCGTAAACATGAAGACACCCCAAGCGGAAACGAGGGAAGGAAGTATGAGGGCCGTTCTGGTGTCAATTAGACCGAGATTCCTTATGAGGACATATAAAGGGACAATAAAAAGAAATCCCGGGAATATCATCTGAAATATTATGAAATTGAATATCACATTTCTTCCTTTGAAACTTAGCCTTGATAGTCCGAAGCCAACGAGAGCCGAGGTCACTAGTACTCCAAAGGTAACGGTTACAGATATGAATATCGAATTGCCAAGAGCTTGAATAAACGGTCTCTCCATCTTGTCGGCGGCTTCTAGAATGAATTTGTAATTATCAAGGGTGAACTGGCTCGGCAGGAATCCGCCATAGATTTCATTAGTTGGCTTGAAAGACGATAGCAGCATCCATATATATGGGTAGATCCATACGACGGAGGCGGCAAAGAGAATGACATAGAGGATAATCATCGGTATCTTCTTCATACCATCTCCACCTCTCTTTCAACAAGCTTCCTGGTGAGCAACACGCATCCGTAACTCAGAAGAGCCACTATGATTGCCAACGCCGATGCGTATCCCGGATTGATTTTCTGGAATGCTGTCGTGTAGATGAGCATCTGGAATGTATATGTGGTTCTCATTGGACCTCCTCCCGTAATGAGGAAGGGCTCGGTGAATATTCCAAAAGTTAGAGTAAGGGAGAGAACCAGAACCATAACTATCGACGGATTTATAAGGGGCAGAGTGATCCTGAAAAATCTGGTCATCTTTCCTGCTCCATCCAGTTCAGCAGATTCATATAGACTCTCCGGTATTGCCTGAAGCCCTGAGAAAAGAATGAGACCGTAGTAACCAATGAATTTCCAGGTTACCATCATTGCTATAGATAGCGTTGCCAGCTGTGGACTGCTAAACCAGGGGATTGTGATTCCGAAAATAGACCTAGTAATGCTGTTTAAGGGACCGTTTATCGCAAACAGCTTTTGGAATATGATCGAGTAGGCGACTCCGGAGGAGACGTTGGCAACGAGAAATGCCAGTATGAAGAAGGTCCTGAACATCTTCACCTTCTTCAGGCCAAGAGCAAAGAGTAAGGAGAGACCGAGAACCATTGGGATGAAGTAAAGCATGAAATTGAAGGTGTTCAGGAAGACCCTCCAGAATAGCTCATCCTGGAAGAGCTTAATGAAATTGTCAAACCAGATAAACTTCCTGGGTGTGAAGTAATTCCATTTCGAGAGTGCCAGAATCAGTAACCATACGAACGGGTACCCCCAGAAAATCGCTGTATATACTAGGTATCCTCCTGACAGAGACCAGCCCTTTATTGCGTCGATGGTTTTCAATCTCTTCCTCACTCAAAATCACCTCTTCTCTTAGAAGAGTTCTCTTCTTACTCTTGTTGCCGCATCGCTCAAAGCCTCGAATGGAGTGGATTTTCCATACATTATTTGTTCGATGAGAAATGTCGTGAGAATATCTTGAACCTCAACAGTCTTGGTGGTTAATGCGGGCGGGACAGCATAGGCAACATGGCTAGCGTAAGCGGCGAACTTTGGGTTCTCATCCATGTATTCTTGAAAGATGGGGTTAGATAGCAGATCCTCTCTTGCAGGAGGAAGGTTGGTAACTTCCATCCATTTCCGATCTTTCTCAATATCTGAGTAAACCCACTTGATGAACTTCCATGCGGCTTCCTTATGCTTTGTTGTTGCAAACATTACCAGTCCCTTAGTATCTGCGAACGTGTATATTGGTTTGTCTTCTGGATAGTCGTCCGGGACTGGAGGTGGAGCGATTGCAATGTGGTCAAAGACATCAGGGAAGAGGTTCCTCGCCTGATTGATCTCCCAAGGCCCGAATATACCACCAAGAACTACTCCGAAGTAGAATGGGTTGCTTCCGAGGTCGACCGCCGTCCAGTTGTTTCTGAACATGGTATCTATGAATGTGACGACTTCTTTCCCCGTATCGTTGTTGAAGAGAGCTCTTGCTTTCTCAACATCCAGGTATGGGGAGCCCTCGCTTGCCGCATAGTAATAGGTTATGAAATCATACCATCTGTCGTACCAGTTTCTGCCCATTACGACCAATGTTCCATACTTCTCGTAAGGGACGGAATACTTCTCACTGATTTCATAGATCTCCGAGTATGTTCTGGGCGGCCTATCATATCCCAGCTCTTTCAATATGTCCGATCTCCACCACATCATAATCGGATTCGAGTATATTGGGAGCACGTAATAGTCGTTTCCAAATTTCCAGCTTTCGACTATTGAAGTCATCTTCCTCTTTTCCATTAGCTCCCAGAAATCCGGGAAGGAGTTTAGCGGAACAAGTATGCCTGCTTCGATAAGTTGTGCTGCAAAACCCGAGAAGATGTTTGTGCAGATGTCAGGCATTCTTCCCGATGCGATTGATGTGAGTATAGCCTCCTCTGAGCTACCGGCAGCCGGGATCGTCGACCACTTTATCTGGATATCCGGGTTGTTCTGATTCCACTCGGAAACCACTTCTTTCCAGAAACTCTCTTGAAGGGGATTTGGCGCTGTCCAGAAGACAAGCTCAACGCCAAGTAATCCCGAGATAAGGCACAGGAATACCGTTAACAGAATTAGTTTTTTCACGATCTTTACCTCCTTTTCTATAAAGTGCTCTCTCTTTGGACAAATTCGGTAAACAGAGAAATCTTTGTAGGATGAGGTTCATTGCCAATTAGTAGACTCTGCAGTCTTCTTGATGCTACAACTCCCATCTCACGCTTGAAGATCTTGAATGTCGTCAACGAAGGGGTGGTACCGGAAGAGTTTATAATGTCATCAAATCCCATAATCGACGCCTCTTCTGGTATTTTTATGCCTCTTGTCTGAAACTCTTCCATTGCTCTGATTGCGGCCGTATCATTACACCCGAATACTGCGTCTGGAAGCCCGTATCTTGAAAGCAAGAGGTCTATAATCGCGCTCATATTATCGTTTTCTTCGTCGTATTCAAATGCTCTAGGCAAGTAGCCGGCGCTTTCCATTGCTGAGATATACCCGTCGTATCTATCTCTGAAACCAAAGTGAGACAGGGGACCATGGATGTTTACTATCTTCTTCAGACCTTTTGAGAAGAGCTTTCTCATTCCATATACAGCTCCATCGTAACCATCAGAAACAACACAGTCTACCTTGACACCGGCAAGATACTGATCGACCAGCACAACAGGTTTCCCGCCCTCTTTGACCATTCTCACATCTTTCTCGCTTATTTCTCCACCTATCATTAGATATCCGTCAAAACTATTCGAGAACTCATCTGTCGATACTAATTCTCCTCTCATGTTGTTGTTTAGAAAGAACTCCTCAATTCCATTAAGAACGATAGTGTAAAACTGATCAGATTTGCTGGAAAGAATCTTAAACAATCTTCTGCCAGCGACGATGCCGATGTTGAAGTCAAGCTTTCTGCTTGCAAGGTAGCTTGCAACTTTTGAGGGTTTGTACTCGAGTTCTTCTATGGCTGACAAGACCTTTTCTCTTGCCTTTTTCGAAACGTAGCCGCTCTTGTTCAGCACTCTTGAAACGGTTGCGGTTGATACTTCTGCCAATCGTGCGACATCAGATAGTTTTGCTGACAAGTAAATCACCTCTAGCTATGTAAACGCTTACATCTCTAAAAGTAATATACCTCGATTGAGGCTCGATAATCACATTCGAGTAGCAACTAATAAAGCCGTTCAGTTAGTATTTAGAGCTATTAAGTCAGTAATATGCCGTTTTGCATTTGTTAAATAACCGTAGGTATCAAAGTTGATTAAAGTTAGACGAAAAAAGTAAATTTAGTGCGGAATCAGGTTATATTACCAATTGATTGCCGATAATCTTCGTGAGTCATTATTTTTGATTCTATATCATTCTAGATCAAAGAAGTGACAAGATTCTATAATCTTGAGTGATATGTAAGCGATTTCACATCGACTTCTAGGAGGTGTTTGTATGAAGAGGTTCTTGGTTCTTTTCTTCATAGTGCTTTCGGTCTTTTTAGTTGCAGAGACTGTAAGGGTTCCCGTGTCTGTCAATTCCTTCACCGGGGAGCCTGTTGCCGTTACAATTGCCATGAGTGATATTCTTGATCTCGTTGGGGTTGACTTCGATGCCAACTGGGACTCATTAAGAGTTGTTCAAGACGGAAAGGAGCTTCCGTATCAAATTGACGATGCCGATCTGAATGGAAGGCTCTCATCTGGGGATGTTCTCTCCTTCTTGATCACAGGTCCTGCAGAGATAACGGTTAGTGACAACTTTGACATTCTTCCCCCAACCTACCAGTCGGTAGGAAAAGTAACTGAGGAAGATGGGCAGTGGGTTATTGAAATCGGGGAAATAACTGCAATTGCCAATAACAAAGGTCTCGTTAAGGTAACTGGTTTCGGAGATGTGGAAGGGACAGTCGTAGATGAAATCGGTATAGTAAGAATGTCAGGATATGTAGGATCGACCTACTATATTGATGGAGAGTTCGGCAGGCACGAAGAAAAGACGTCGGGGGATTTTGCAGTCAAGGAAGTCTCGGTTCTTCCTGCCGGGCCCGTAGGAATCACTGTTGTTAGCACGCTTGAAGCGAAACCTTTCCTGGGTGTAACTCAAAAAATCATCACCACAATCTTCAGCAATGGGGATATAATTTCTCACAACACCTTTGAATTTGCGACATATGCCGAACTAATGAAACTACAGATAATGGCAACAAGAGTATTGACTGACATAGCCGAAGACACGGTCCATACGCTTCCTGTATTCAGAAGACTTCTCTGGGCCGATCAGCTTAATATTACACCACTAGAATACTGGCTTGAGAGAAATGCGATAATGTATTCCGGAAACAAGCCCTATATTGTCTTCCCTGCTGTAGATTTAATGAGACCGCTTTGGTGGGGTGCGACGTACATATTTGCTTCTCAGGAAAGCTGGAGAGCCAACTACTCTTTGTCATTGAAATTGGGTGTCGCAGAGATAAACCCTGAAGTACCTGTTGTAGTAGCCGACTACGAGAAATGGATGGGAGGTCTTACTTGGGTATATGAGAGCAGGGAATTCAGGGACGGATACTTCGAATGGATGCCCGGTGAGATTGACATCTTCGAAAGCACTAGAGGTTATGTCTCTTCAAACTGGGAAGACTACGTAAAGCGCTTTGCGGCAGGAGATGTTGTCAGTTTCAAGAGAGTCTACTCGATATTCAATGCCGACTCAATTCAGGATTCAATCGAGTTCGCTGAGCTCAAGAAGTCGGAGATTCAGTCACTCAAGATAGGAGAATAATCGATCTTTGCTTTAGGGTGAGAGGTTGCCTCTCACCCTTTTATTTTGGAGGTGTCTATGAAGAAGGTAATCGTCTTGCTCTTATCTCTTGCTTCAGTCTTGCTTATCGGGATGGAGGTTCAGCTTAATCTAGGACATCTGGAATTCCTTAGAGACGAGTTCTCGATTGAGAATGTCACAAGAGTTGGTTACTGGATTTATGCTGACAGACTTCCCGATGGAAGCTACAAACATGCCGATGCTCCCGGCGAAGGAGTTACATGTGTTGATGATGTGGCGAGGGCGGCGATACTTTATTTGAGACTCTTTGAGACTTCAGGAAAACCTGAGTACTTCGGACGGGCAAAAGAAGCGCTGGAATTTGTACTTTCAATGCAGGATGTCGATGGGGACTTCTACAATTTCGTATTCGAAGATGGAAGAATAAACCTAAATGGGCCTACTTCCAGAAAAGGAGGAAACTGGTGGGCAGCTCGAGCATTATGGGCACTTACAACCGGAGCACGGATATCTCAAGATTGTGAGCCCGAGTTTTCTGTTAAACTGACCGAAGCTGCACATAGGTGCTTCCGAAGAATAATCAGCTTTGAACAGGACGGTCTTATTCATGGCTACACCGACCTCTCATCCGTTGTTCTTCTTGGAGCCGCCGAGTTGTTCATGATAGGCAACGATGCACTCGTGGGAAGTTTCGTTGAAAGGTGTTCTTCTGCTATTCGAGATAAGCTGGTTCTGAATAACGACTCGCTTTTTGACGGTCTTGTAGACGAGGCACCACCTTCAGAATCGAAGTATTACTGGCACGGTTGGGGTTCGAGGCAGCTGGAAGCAATAGCTTTGGCAAGTGCGATTCTAGAAGACGACAATCTTCTTGAAGCTTCCGTAGAGGCTTTCAAGCGAAGCTCGGCGCTTCTGCTGAATGCGGGGCCTCTATACTCATTGTCTCAATACTTGCAACTTTTCCCGCAGATAGCCTATGCTGCAGAAGCCGCGATTTCAGCAGGGTATATGCTGTATGAACTGACCGAAGATGATGAGATTGCCTCTACAACGGCTCTTCTTGGAAGCTGGTTCCTTGGTGTCAACAAGTTGAACCAGTCAATGATAGGGAGGAACGGAGAGGGATTTGACGGACTTGAATTCTCACACGCAAATAGAAATGCAGGAGCAGAATCCACGATTTCCATGCTTCTTTCTCTCGAAAGGATCAGTAGGCTTCCCGATCAGTACGAACGGTTCTTTTCTGGTGAAGTAGAGATACTTGCGCCGGTTGAGGTAGTTGAAGCAGAATCCATGAGGGCTGGCCTTTCCGAATCAGCGATAATCCAGGGTACCGGCTTTTCGGGCAATGCCGTAATAAATATCTCAGGAGCATTCAGTCTTCGTATGCCAATAACACTTGCCGAGACATCATATTCAGTATTTGCAGCTCTAAATGAAGTCAAAACTAACGAAGTGGTCTTTACCTTGAGGCTTGGGGATTCCAGATCAGAGAAGGTAGTCAGCCTAGAGCGGAGAGCCATTCTCAAAATCGGTACTGTAAAAGGTACAGGTAATGAATCTACCTTCACGGTGGGAGGAAGAATAACCGAAGGTAGTTTCGATCTCGATCAGATAATTCTCGTGCCGAATTTGGTGGTTGCTTACGATCCAGGAGAAGATATCTCCTTTATTCTCAATTTCCGTGGAAGCGAGGAAGCACAAGAAGGTATTTCAATTGCAAACGGTAGGATCTTTGAAAGAGAGAGAAAGATTACTGAAGTACCACCGTCACTGGTGGTGGATGTTGTCGAACAGGACGGGTTCGTCCATTTGAATCTTGAAGAGCTATTCAACAACAACGGAATTGCATCTTCCGATGAGAGAAAAACGGCGAATTTCGACAACCCTCAGGGATTATTTGGAGCTTCTTACATATCTGCAGAGCTGGAGAGAGAGCTAGAATCAGGATCCCTTTCTGTTGGTGAGACTAGATTCTTAATGAACATCAAAGGCGACGACAACCTAAGACTCACGGGCCAGGCGATCACATTTCCAGCAGAAGTATTCAGTCGTATCTGTGTTCTCGGTTCGGCGAACCATGGTGACTACGTCGGTGAAGCGCTGCTGATCTACGAAGATGGTTCGCAGCAAATGATCCAGTTGTCGTTTTCCGATTGGTGCGGAGGGCCATCGACTGGAGAGGAAATTGCGTTCATGTTTTCCGGCAGATACGATAATACTGGGAATACAGAGAGAATCCAGTGTATGCTGTACTATCGTTGTAGTGATCTTCTTGATAAACCGTTGAAAAGCATAGTCTTTCCTCAGCTGGCTAATGTGCACATTTTCGCAGTCTCGTTTGAGAGAGCAGGCTCCTGTGTTCAGTAGCAGTGAAGTTATTTGGAGAAGAATGCCGGTCCGTTGACGCAGGCCAGTTCTGCTTCGCGGCCAGAAAAACCGCTTAATGCTTGAGGGAACACGCTATGCGCTGGGAAAAGCAGAACTCAGTTTGCCGTCCAATAGCTAGGATCCGCCCTTCTTAAAGATTAACCGAGAAAGAGCGTTGTCGAGAGCTTCGATTCGAGAAGGCGAGAGACAGGAGCCAGTCACCGCTAAAACATGACGCAATGCACTGAAGAGCATCAGTGGACGCAAGGCTGCCTTCGGCAGGAAGCGATCTGAAAGCCAGTCACCTTCGGTGGCCAGTCAGGCTCCGCCTGGCCAGTCTCGCCTTCGGCGAGGCCAGTTCCGGCTGGCGCCGGTCAAAAGAGCCGTTCTCCGTTGGCCTTCCAGGAGCAAAAACCCGTTCACCGATAAGATCAATCGAGAAAGAGCATTGTCGAGAGCTTCGCTTACAGAGTGCGAGAATTCATAGTTGACCGTCAACGGTCCACCGTTATCCGAGAAGAGAGGACAAGCAGAAATGATGCCGACTTCGTCGGGAAGTGATGCTCGCTGGCGCGTGGAAGTGATGCCCGGAGAAACGTTCGGGGAAGTGATGTGCCGAAAAGCATCGGCGGAAGTGATGCCACCTTCGGTGGGACGCAATGCACTGAGGAGCATCAATGATAGCAATGCCTGCTTCGCAGGGAAGCTTTTTTGGTTCAACGTGCTCTTTCCTACCACGAACCCGCTACCCCCAACCCCGGTCTCTTGCTTTTTCTTACAACTTGCATCTTGGAACTTGCAACTGAGCTTTTACAAGCGATCAACGGGTCCTTGTTCTTAAGCGTACAGCGGATCTAGAAACGAAGAACAGGTTTTTCGGCTGAGAACGGAGAACCGTTCAACGGCGAACTAGCTTCTTTTTCTCTTTCCGATCCGCACATTGCTACCCCCAACCCTGGTCTCTTGCTTTCTCTTACAACTTGCATCTTGGAACTTGCAACTAAGCTTTTACAAGCGATCAGCGGGTCCTTGTTCTTAAGCGTACAGCGAATCTAGGAACGAAGAACAGATTTTTCCCTCGGTTAACGGTCAACCGTTTTGACTTTGCCGCTACCTGTCATCACGTAACTAATCGTCAAACCTTGACACTGTACCCTACCGATGATAGAATTGCTGTACGGATGCGTAGCTCAGCGGAAGAGCGCTTCCTTCACACGGAAGAGGCCACAGGTTCAATCCCTGTCGCATCCACCAGATAGGTAAAGGGAGTCATTTCGACTCCCTTTTTGTCTTAGTCTTGGGTTTCTTCGGCTTTTCTTGCTTCTTCACGAATTTGATTTCATAAGAGGTTGGAATTGGCCAGGTGAAGCCCACCGAAATCTCTCTTTTCAGCGTCTTGACAAGGTTCTTCTGGTTTTCTGGAGTTAGGATTCCAGACATGTTTTGATAAACCTGAATGGAGGCGCTGGTCAACGATTCGTCCTGAAAACCCCTCGATAGATCCTTAAGCAGTCGCTGATAAACTGCCCTGGGAGACTCGATCCTTCCCGTTCCCTTGCAAATCGGGCATGAGGAATATAACTTGGACCCAATTGCAGCTGTCGATCGCTTCCTTGTCATTTCCAGCAATCCAAGTCTCGTGAATCCCATTATCATAGTTCTCGCCTTGTCCTTCTTAAATTCAGCTGTGAGACTCGATATCACTTTCTGCCTATCTTCATCGTTCTTCATATCAATAAAGTCTATAACGACTATTCCGCCAATGTTTCTCAATCTCAGCTGTCTCGCAATCTCTGAAGCGGCCTCTAGGTTCGTGTTCAATGAAGTTTCCGACACATCGTTGCCGGAGATACTGCTTGCAGAGTTCACATCGATTACCGTCATAGCTTCTGTTCTGTCTATGTATATGTTTCCTCCCGCGGGTAGGGATACCATTCTGGTATAGAGGATCTTCATTTTCTCGTACACTTCTTCAGACGCAAAGGCATCGCCTTCAACATACCTCACGACCGGTTTGAAACCGGACTTGAATTTGCTGATGCCGGCGACCACATCGTGCCAGAGTTCCTCTGAATCGACCACTATCTCCTTAGTATTTTCGGTTAGTCTCTCTCTGAGAATATACTCTACAAAGGAAGGTTCCTCATAGAGAATCTTCGGTTTTCTGCTTCTTCTAAATGTCTCGTTTATCTTGTTCCAGTTTTCACGCAGACTTTCAAGCTCTTCCTTTATTGTTTCCTCACCCACACCGAAAGCGGCGGTACGGAAGATCACACCTTCTTTGTTTTCAAGAACTGACTTCGCAACCGCGGTGAGCCTATTCCTTTCCTGCTGATCCGCGATCTTCTTCGATATTCCAATATGCTTCGAAAACGGTGTATAAACAAGGCTTCTGCCTGGTATGCTAACCTTAAGGGTAATCTGAGGCCCTTTCGAACCGATGGGATCTTTGCTGACCTGGACTAGAACTTTGTTGTTCTTCTCCAGTTTCTGTTGTCCGGAAGCATCTTTGAATCTAAGAAATGCGTTCCTTCCAATCCCAATATTCACAAAAGCCGCTTCAAGGCTGGGAACAACATTCTCTACCTTGCCAAGATAGATGTTTCCAGTTACACTTTCGCTGTCCATGTCTTCGAAAAAAATCTCTTCCAGCTGATCGCCGTCCAGAGAAGCGATCCTGACTTCGTCCTCAATTCGACTGAAGACAATAGTCTGCGTTCTGTTATTCTGTATTCTTGCCACCACCCTTTCATTTCTATAGACAGAACTAGATTTCGAATTCTACCATAATAATCATCTCACGTGAAGATTAAGAAAGCGGGCCACCTTCTGGTGGCCGTCCGCTATTCGTTCATTTCAATAATACCGACAGATCCGTTCTTTCTAGTATAGAGAACATTGACTTCATCAGTATCGATATTCCTGTAGACAAAAAAGGTGTGGCCAAGCATTTCCATCTGAAGAACGGCCTCATCCTCAGTCATCGGCTTGATAGTGAACCTCTTACGTCTTGTAATTACTGTGGATTGATCTTCTTCGAACCTGGAGGGAATTGAATCGAGGTTTTCCTTAAGGCCGTTTTTGTGCTTGTGGCGAGTTCTCTCTTTGAATCTCTTTATTCTTCTCTCAAAGGCATCAGATGCCGAATCCACTACTGTATAGAAGTCGCTGCCCTTTTCCTCCACGCGGACCATAACGCCCGGCAGATGGGCGGTCGCCTCGACCTTGTAGAACGCCCTTTCCTTCGAGAGCCTGAGATCCATCGAGATCAGCTTCTCCTCGTTGACAACTTTCGACACTTTTGAGAACCTCTTGTCGATGTAGTCTTTCATGGAGTCTGTAACAGTTACGTCTTTAGAGTAGATGTTGTAATCCATGATAACCCTCCTCTCGCGTGATGCTACCAAATTGCGTTACTTCATGTTATCACATACCAAAGGCCGTTACAGTACGCTGGAATCAGGACTCCCTGTCTTGAGCTGGTGTTTGCTCGCTACCTCATATAACTGTACTGAACTCAGAGAATTCCATTCTGTCTTGAGACGTGAAGAAAGCCAAATCGGAAGTACTCTGTACTTCTCAATCTCTCCAATTTCCACCCATTTGACTTCAACCAACGTTGGAACTCCCGAGTTATCTGGATCTGATCCCAGGTTGGTCCTTCCCGAGACGTAATCGCAGGAAAATATCACCTCCAGAAGGCTTTCTCTTTTGAATTCCTGTAGTGCAACAACCGATTTAGGAAAAACTTCAAGATAAGTCTCTTCCCTTATCTCTCTCTTGATTGCAGTAAAAAGATCTTCGCCTGGTTCAACAAGTCCGCCGGGGAAACACCAGAAGGGAGGTCTGTCGCGATGCTCATGACGAACAAGAAGAACAGATTCGTCTTTTATGACCAAAGCTCTTACACTAATACGATGTGTATTCTTCATATGCACACCTCGACCATGCCTCATTTCAAGTATATCACCTCTTCGCCTCTTGATTGATATAATTTCATATATGATAGGAGGTTATGAGATGCGCTATTCAAGAGTTAGAACGATTACAACCATGGGTCTTAACGTTTTGGATGTTCTCGTTGAGCTGGATATTGACAGCAGGGCAGTAATCCAGGAGATGGATATCGTAGGTCTTGGAGACACCGTAATTAAGGAGAGCAAGAAGAGAGTTAAGAGTGCCGTCAAGAACTCGGGGATAGAGCTACCCAACGGTCGAATAACGGTCAACCTAGCTCCGAGCGATGTGAAAAAGGAGGGATCTTATCTCGATCTTCCTATAGCGGTGGGGTTGCTTAAGGCAACTTCGAAAATCAAAACCGATCTTTCCGATTACATTTTCTTTGGAGAACTGGGTCTTGACGGAAGCCTTAGGCGAGTAAGAGGCGTCTTGCCAATTCTGCTTTCGCTTTCCAGCAGGGCAAATGGTCTAAGAGTTGTGCTTCCTGCCCCAAACAAACAGGAAGCTACAATAGTGAACAACCTTACGATTTTCACGGCGGATAGTTTGAACGATTTGGTTGGCTTTTTGAACGGACACGTGGAGAAAAAACCCGTCGTCTATTCGCAGCCCGAATTGGGAAGTATGAATGGGCCGGACATGTCTGAGATAAAGGGACAGGAGTTTGCTAAGAGGGCTTCTGAAGTCGCCGCGGCAGGAGGGCACAACATTTCCCTTCGAGGGTCCCCGGGATGTGGAAAAACAATGCTTGCCCGCAGAATTCCATCTATTCTCCCTCCGCTAACTATGGATGAAGCTGTTGAGACCACAATGATTTACAGCGTTGCTGGACTGCTGGGTGAAAGAGGCCTGATAAAAGAGAGACCATTCAGGTCTCCTCACCATACTGCGTCGACAACATCTATCGTTGGTGGTGGAAATGATGCTAGACCGGGTGAAATTAGTCTTGCCCACAACGGTGTCTTATTCATGGACGAGTTTCCGGAGTTCAGAAGAGATGTAATCGAGGCTCTCAGACAACCGCTGGAGGATGGAGTAATTACTGTTGCAAGAGCAAAACTGACAGCCACATATCCTGCCAGATTCATGCTCATAGCTGCCCAAAACCCGTGTCCTTGCGGATGGTACGGGGACAAAACAAGAGAGTGCACATGTTCTTGGTATGACATTCAAAGATATAACAGGAAGATCTCGGGTCCAATGGAAGATAGGATAGATATCTTCGTTGACATGCCAAGACTCGATTTCGACAAGTATATGGAAAACTCAACGGCAGAAAGCTCTGACGAAGTTCGGAAGAGAGTTATTACTGCAAGGAAGAGACAGTCGTCGAGATATGCAGGAATGAGCATATTTTCGAATAGTCAGCTAGGTCATGCATTGCTGAAAGAATACGTGCCGCTAGACTCAGCATCGAGATCACTTCTTTCGGCAGCCGTGGAAAAGATGAAATTAACTGCAAGGGCCATTGATAGAGTTCTTAAAGTAGCACTTACTATAGCCGATCTCGAAGAAAGTGAAGTTAAGGCCAGGCACATTGCAGAAGCCTTACAGTATCGAAGAAAGACCTAGAGTTCAGCACTCTAGGTCTCCATGAGAGATCTGACCAGAGTGTGCCAAGAAGGCGAAGAAGGAAACTTCAAGCCATGCTTAATCGAAGATGAGGGAAGGCCCCTCGAAGCCGCCATGCAGGTGGAGGCTTCAAACCACCGTAAGCTGCTGTGGTAAAGAGCCATGGTAGTGAACGTTACGGGAAAAGGCGGGACAGCGATCCCGTCAGGTGAGTACCAGAGGAGACGAATACAAGTGAACCACCGTGAACGTGTCGTAAGAACTACTAGTGTCATCAAAACCGGGGGGTGCATCTATCCCGGGATAAGTCTGGAGGAAACCTGCTTACTGTCCAGATGGTGACCGGCATACAGGTGGCGTGACC
>NZ_JWIM01000085.1:0-17716 GCF_002896535.1 Mesotoga sp. B105.6.4
GTATTGAAGAACTCTCAGAAAGGATCAACCCGGTAATAAGAGGTTGGATAAACTACTATGGACACTTTCGCAGATTTGAAATGTATACAGTACTGAGTCGGCTAAACAAAGCCTTAGTTCAATGGGTAAGAAACAAGTACAAGAAAAGGAGAGGTCGTACAAAAGCGGGTAAATGGCTAGAAGCTCTTGCTCGCAGAGAGCCTCATCTATTTGTACACTGGACAATGGGGATATTCTATATGGCTGGATAATGGGAGCCGGATGAATCGAGAGATTCAAGTCCGGTTCTGAGAGAGCCTGGGGGTGAAATCCCCCTGGGCTACTCACCAGTTCTCAGTTGCAAGAGAAGAAAGATCCAGGTCTTACTTGCATCTTGCGACTTGTAACTTGCAACTGAAAGAAAAGGAGGAATTTTCATGGGACTTGGCACAACTGTAATGGTAGTAGGTACTGAGAAGTCACTCTCGATCACCTGGGATACAGGTGTCATTGAGGACGACAAACCAGTCCTCTCGAGACAGACTCTCAAAGTCGATTCGGCAATGACTGCTCAGGAGGCTTATGACGCAGCCTATAACATCGCAAGCCTCACCGATTACATCATCGCCGATATCAAGCTAGTTGAAACCCAGACCCTCGGACCGATCGATTAAGAGATTGATGTAAGAGGGTAGAGGCTGGAGGTTTGAAGTTGGAGAGCTTCTTACCTCTGACCGGTGAAACAATGTAACCGTAGGCCGTAGTCCGTTCGCCGATTAGGATCGAAAATGCAATGCCACTGCACTTTATAGCTCTTTCGGAGGACGGATGACGGTCAACGGAGAACCGTCATTCGAAAGGAGGAACTCAAATGAGAAACCTGAGCGTTAGGTGGTACGATTCAACCGCGAAGAAGTCCAAGGGCTTCTACATAAAGGAGCCCAAGGAGAGTCTCACTCAGTCTGAAGTCGAGACTGTGATGGGAAACCTCATAACTCTGAAGGCAATCCCTTCAAGCTATGCGGTAGACTACGCGGCAGTGATCGATACCCAGAAGAATGAGTTGTTTAATCTCATCTGACCACATTAGTTGTTCGTTCCAGAGCGAGGATCTGTTCTTCGTTCTTGGATGCCCGGGCTTACAGCCCGGGTTTCTTTAGAGAACTGATCAGTTTGTTGATCATCATGTTGATCTTTGTGCCGACGGCTTCGATTGATTCAAGACAGCTGTCGTTAATGTAGCCAAGCCTATTGGCTATGGCAAGTTGAGTGAGCGATTCAAGAAGAGAACCTCTCGCGAGGTAGAGGAATTGAATGAACTCCTTTCTATGTTGCCTTCCAGAACCTTCGGCGATATTGGAAGGAATGGATACAGCAGATCTTTGGAGCTGAGAACCGAGACCATATTTCTCATAGTCAGGAAAGTCTCTGGTTAATCTGTAGATCTCCATCACGTAATCCATACTGAGCTGCCATACATGTAAATCTTTGTAACTTGTAGACACATCATTCACCTCCGAGAGAATTCTAAAAGAATCGGCGTCTTTGATCAACTCCGCTCTGACCAAGAACATGGACGCGTAGCGTCGGAACGAAGAACGTGGGCGCAGCGCGCCGGAACTAACAAGAAGGAGGTAATCCATTTGAATTGGATAAAAGAGTTAATATCCCTAATCACAATTTTCGCTAGTTACGTAGAGAGTCCCGGCAACGGGGCTGAGAAGAAAGAGAAAGTGAAACAGATGATAAAGGACGCGCTCCCGGATGAAGAGTGGAAGATCGATCCAGAATTCTTCGACTTCATCCTGGATGTCTTGATAGACCTAGTCGTCATGTTCCTGAACAAGGGACTTTGGAAGACAGCGATGAAGGTGTTGGTGAAGTAGCTGGATGTTTGAGGGGAAAGATTTGAAGCAACAAGATTTCTTCCTGAAGCTATCTTTAGAAGCATTTAGAAAAACAAATCGACAGCAAGATAGCTTCTGTTTAGAATGCCCCTTGGCACAAGAGCAGAATTTTGTTTCAAGAAAGGTTGAAATAATGAGTCTTAACCCTATGCGCAATCCTCTCAGTATTGGAGTTTCATATTCGGTGCATTGGTCAATGTTTTGTGGATGTCGTCGTGAAACAAGTCAGAAAAGGTTAAACCTATGCATTTTGGCCCAAATGAACTCGAAACCGACTCTAATCGCTTCATATAGCTTCGAATCGCATTTTGTAACCAATATCTGAATATTGTAAAATTATACCATTGGACTATTGGGGTGAGCGTTATTATGAGAAATCTGGTGAAAGGTGACTATTCCTTTATCAGGAATAGTCTTTTTGAGCGTCTTCAGGGAACGGAACCAGGTCTTGCATTGATAACGGGCGGTAATGATTCAGGAAGATCTTCGTTGATGAATGACGTTGCTAACGAGCAAAACATAGATGTGCTTAATCTCGGTCTCGCACTGAGCAAAGAATTGATGACGGTTTCAAGAAACGAAAGCCCACTAATGGCTTCTAGATTTCTTTCGGAGCTGGCGAATTCTCGAAAACCGCTGCTTCTTGACCACATAGAAATCCTTTTCGAGCCACAGCTCAAACTGATGATCATTCAGTCTTTGCGTTTGCCCGCAAGAACCAGATTAGTTATCGTAAATTGGCCTGGTGGTATCGAGGGTGAATTTGTGACATACGCCAATAGAAGCCATCCAGAGTTCATGGAAGCACGACTGGACAACGAGGCTGTATTCAAAATAGAATGAGACAAGGGGGGTCATGCTATGCGATACAACGAGCTGATTCAGTTTGAACCACTAGAATCAGTGATGCAACTTAAAGACACAAAAAAAGAGGAACGCGCTCGCGATTTTGTTTCCACTTACGTAATATCCAAACCCATGTCGGATAATCTCTCAAAAGTCGTTTTCACGAATCTCAGATTTGACACCCCTGGTGACAACAAAGGGCTGTTCATAGTTGGAAACTATGGAACGGGGAAATCACATCTCATGGGAGTTTTGGCTTCAATAGCCGAAAATGCTGAACTCTGTGAAATGCTGACCGATGATTTCGTCAAAGAGTCTGCGACACAAATCGCAGGGAAATTCAAGGTTATACGCTCCGAAATCGGCGCCACGGAAATGCCCCTGAGAGACATAGTCTTGAGCGAGCTCAAGACGGAACTCTTTGAGATGGGAATAGAATTCGACTTTCCATCTATAGACAAAGTCACAAACAATAAAGACACTCTGAATGAAATGATGAGCCTCTTTTGCGAGAAATATCCGGATAAAGGCCTTCTGTTGGTTATCGACGAACTGCTCGATTACCTTCGTCACAGGAAAGAGCAGAGCCTTGTTCTGGACATGACCTTCCTCAGAGAACTCGGAGAATTCTGCAAGAGCTCACGCTTCAGATTCATCGCAGGTATTCAGGAGGCTCTCTACGACAATCCAGCCTTTGAGTTTGCTTCCGATGCAGTTCGGAGAGTGAAAGAGCGCTTCATAGACATAAGAATCGCTAGAGAAGATATCGAGTATGTCGTCGCAAACCGATTGCTGAAGAAATCCGAATCGCAAAAGGCGCGCATAAGGGAGCATCTCCAGAAATTCACCAAATACTACGGGAGCATGAATGAAAGACTCGACTCCTTCGTTAATCTCTTCCCAATACATCCGTCTTTTATCTCAATGTTTGAAAGGATAAGATTTATAGAGCATAGAGAGGTCCTTCAGACCCTCACCAAGGTCATGAGCGATTTGCTTGATCAAAGGGTTCCTGAAGACGCACCGGGAATGGTTTCCTACGACACCTACTGGGACAGGATAAGCTCCAGAAGTGATCTGGTAACCGTGCCGGAGATTAGGCAAACCAAAGAGAAGAGCGACGAACTAGTGGCGAAGATAAGGGCGGGAATAGAGAAGCATCGCCTTGAAAACGCTGTACGTGTTACTAAGGCGCTTTCCGTTCACCGACTGAGCACAGTAGATATAAACACGAAGATCGGGCCCACCGTTGATGAACTGAGGGACGAGCTTCTGATTTACGACCCCGTAATAGAGGGTCTTGGAGGCGATCCGCAAGAAGACCTCTCGACGATGATAGAAGGGGTTCTGAAGAAGATAATGAACATCGTCAGTGGTCAGTATATAGCTTTCATAAAAGAAAACGGCCAGTACTATCTCGATTTGAACAAGACAATTGATTTCGACAGCCAGATCGAGAAAAAGAGAAGCACGATGAGCGACGAAGCTTTCAACAAGAACTATTATTCAATACTGGCAAAGCTGATGGAATGCACTGACAGAACATACGTACCTGGACACAGGATCTGGCAGTATGAGCTGTTGTGGCAGAGTAAGAATACTACGAGACTAGGCTATCTCTTTTTTGGCCAGCCAAACGAAAGATCGACGGCTCATCCTCCACGTGACTTCTATATCTACTTTCTCCCGTTTTTCAAGACCGGATCTTTCAAGGACGAGGGGTGCGAGGACGAAGTCTTCTTCTCGATTACCGACACCGATCGGGATTTCGAAGACAATCTCAAGAACTATGCAGCGGCACTAGAGCTATCCCAAACGGCCGGAAGCTACAAAAATACATATATAAGGCTTTCCGAAGGCTATCTTTCAAGATGCACCAGTTGGCTGAGTGAAAACCTGGTATCGGCATATTCAGTTACCTACAAGAAGTCTTCGAAGTCAATTCCAGAAATCTATTCTCTCAGAAACAGACCCTTCAAGCAGCTGGAAGGCTTCAAGGAGGTAATCGACGATATATCCTCGACGCTTCTCGACAGCTACTTCTCAGACACCGCTCTGGGTTATCCGGAGTTTGAAACCAAGATGACATCTCAGAATAGGAATCAGATAATCGAAACAACTATAAAAGGAATGATTAGTGGTACGCTTTCGAGGCAGAGCAAAGAAACACTTTCATCTTTCCATTTGCTGAATGAAAGCGGCGGAATAGTCACCTCGAAATCTCCTTATGTGAAGAAGATTATGAGTCTTTTGGAGGAGAAGCCTGTTGGCAGTGTCTTAAACCGAAACGAGCTTTTCGAAATCACAGAGACAGGTGAATACCTCATGCCTTTCAGGCTGGAACCGGAATGGGTTGTCGTCCTGCTGGCGGCGATGCTTTATATGGGTGAGATAGAGCTCTCCGTGGTCGGAGAGAAGCTTGACGCGAGCTCTCTTGACAAACTACAGAAGCTATCCGTCGATGATTTGGTCAACTTCAAGAATATTAGACTGCCCAAAGATCTTCCAGTCTCGACAATAAGAGAGCTTTTCTCGCTGCTGAAGATCAATGAGGGCCAGGTTTCGCAGCTCCAAAATGGAGACTCCGCCCCTGTTGAGAATATGTTGAGAAGAGCTCAATCAAATGCTGAGGACCTTGCCAAGCTTGGCGAAAAGATCAAGAATGGTATCGACTTCTGGGAAGAACCCCTTCTCAAGCCTTCAGAGCTCGAAGAAAGAATGAAGAACATCAAAAGGTTGAAGGATTTCTTCGATTCCCTTACAAACTACTCGACGGTTGGAAAGTTGAAGAACCTGAAGATCTCGAAAGAAGACGTGGCCGAGATGAGAAAAGAACATGAAGCGATCTCGAGAATGAAGACACTCATAGAGATTACTGATGAGCTGAGCAGCGATGTCGGCTACCTCCAAAGAGCCAGAGAACATCTCCCTTCCGATACTCCGTGGCTTGATCAATACGGCAAAACGAGAGAGAAAGTACTCGACAGGCTTAAAGACAGCAGCCTGAAGTTGTCCGGCTTGAAGAGAGAGCTCCAATCATCGATTGACGATTTGAAAATGGGCTATACCAAGCTTTACATCGAATTGCATAGAAAGGCTAGGCTTGATTCTCAGGGAGACTCTAGAAAGAGCAAGTTGCTGAGCGACTACAGATTCAAGACACTCAACAGGCTTTCAACGATCGAAATGCTTTCGAAGCAGCAGTTTCAGGATCTGACAAATAGAATCACCAATCTAAAGACCTGTTACAGCCTCACCGAAAAGGATCTTGAAAAATCGCCATTCTGCAAGAACTGCGGATTCAAACCGTCCCTCGAGATTTCCAATAATCGTGAGCTTTCTCTAGTGCTCGACGCCCTCGATGAAGAGCTGGACAGGCTCTTCGAATCCTGGACGAAAACGCTTTTGTCGAATCTCCAGGATCCTGTAGTCGGTGAAAACATACAGCTTCTAGACCCCGAAGGCAGAAGGCTGGTGGAGAAATTCATAAAAGAACAAGAGCTGAAGGAAGAGCTTGTCGAAGATCAGCTGTTCATTAGGGCTTTAACCGAAGCCTTCTCTACTCTGGAGAAGATAGAGCTTACTACCGAAGAGCTTCAGGATAGGCTCTTCGGAGATCACGCCCCAAAAACGCCACAGGAGATGCGCAAACGCTTTGAAGAGTTGATTGAAGAGAAGACCAGAGGCAAAGATATAAACAAAGTGAGGATTATTCTCAAAGAAGGAGAAAAGTGATGGAAAACAACAGACTGTTCGACGATAATGTAGACAAAGGGCCCGTTGAGTGCCTGGGGCTGACTTTTTCGAATGACGAAGAGCGGCGGAAATACTTCGGCGAGAAGTTGGAAGAGAAGTTAAAAGACCCCGAATTCAGGAAGATCGAAGGCTTCCCCAAGGGAAGCGACGAGGACATACTGAACCTCTCCGATCCGCCCTACTATACGGCCTGTCCGAATCCATTCATAGACGATTTCATAAAGCATTACGGCAAACCTTACGATCCGGAAGAGAAGTATTCTAGAGAGCCTTTTGCAGCTGACGTCAGCGAGGGAAAGAACGACCCGATATACAATGCCCACTCATACCACACCAAAGTACCCCACAAGGCAATAATGCGCTATATACTGCACTACACAGAGCCGGGTGACATTGTCTTCGACGGCTTCTGTGGCACTGGAATGACAGGTGTCGCGGCCCAGATGTGTGAAAACAAAGAGGTCGTCGAATCGCTTGGCTATGAAGTAAAGAAAGACGGAACGATACTGGATGAATCGGGGAAGCCTTTCTCGAAAATGGGCGCCAGATACGCAGTGTTGAATGATCTCTCTCCGGCGGCGACCTTTATCGCCTACAACTACAACACTCCAGTCGATGCGAAGGCCTTCGAAAGAGAGGCAAAGAGGATACTGAAAGAAGTCGAAGAGGAGTGCGGCTGGATGTACTGCACGCTATCTTCGGAGAACACTGAAGATATCGAAAAGGCTAAGAAGCTCCTCTCTGAACGAGGTAAAGAATTCACGAAGGAACCGCTCCCTTGGGGAAAGATAAACTACACTGTCTGGTCGGATGTCTTTTCCTGTCCCGAATGCGGAGGCGAGATCATCTTCTGGGAAGCCGCGGTCGATAAGGAAGAGGGAAAGGTTAGATCCGAGTTTTCCTGTCCTCACTGCGGCGCATCGTTGACGAAGAAGAGAATGGAAAGGGTTATTGAGACACAGTATGATGCTGCTATCGGAAAGACGGTTAAACAGGCGAAGCAAGTTCCGGTTTTGATAAACTACTCAATAGGCAAGAAACGTTACGAAAAGAGGCCCGATGAGTTCGATCTAGCGCTTATCGAATACATTGAGAAGAGCGAGATACCCTACTGGTATCCGACATACAGAATGCCCGAAGGAGAAGAGTCGAGGAGAAACGACGATATAGGTCTAACTCATGTCCACCACTTCTACACGAAGAGAAACCTGTGGGTGTTGGCGATGATTAATACGATTTTTTCCAAACAAATTCAAGCAAAGCTTGTGAATCAATCTATTATGTCTACTCTGACATCAAATCTTGTAAGGTATAATCAGGGACATAGAGGCAATGGCCCTCTAAATGGCACTCTCTATGTTCCGTCGCTAATTGCTGAGTCTAACGTTTTCAAAGCGTTTTCGGGAAAGATAACTAACCTTGCAAGGGCATTTCTTTCAAACAATTATTCATCTGTTGCATGCCTCAGCACTACTCAAGAAACTTCACCATCGAAATCAGTCGACTACATCTTCACCGATCCTCCTTTCGGCGGAAATCTAATGTATTCCGAGCTCAACTTCCTCTGGGAGGCCTGGCTGAAGGTCTTCACTAATAACGAACCGGAAGCGATAATGAACAAGGTTCAGCAGAAAGGACTTCTCGAGTATCAGGAGCTCATGACCCGTTGCTTCGAGGAGTATTACAGAGTATTGAAACCGGGCCGATGGATGACCGTCGAGTTTCATAACTCTCAAAACAGCGTCTGGAATGCAATACAGGAGGCTATCCAGCGAGCCGGTTTCGTGATAGCGGATGTGCGAACATTAGACAAGAAGCAGGGAACATTCAAACAGGTTACAAGCACCGGCGCGGTGAAGCAAGACCTGATTATCTCCGCATACAAGCCCAACGGAGGGCTGGAGGACAGGTTCAAACTCGAAGCAGGAACGGAAGAAGGAGTCTGGGACTTCCTTCGGGAACACTTGAAGAGACTGCCCGTCTTTACGGAGAAGAACGGCTCATCCGAGCTTATAGTCGAGAGAACGGATTATCTTCTTTACGACAGGATGATTGCCTTTCACATCCAGCGAGGCAGATCTATTCCAATGTCTGCTTCAGAGTTTTACAAGGGCCTGCGGGAGAGGTTCCCAGAAAGGGATAGTATGTTCTTCCTGCCAGATCAGGTAAACGAATACGATCGTAAGAGAGTAAACGTGAGTGAGCTTCGCCAGCTTTCGCTCTTCGTCACAGATGAGAATTCGGCGATCCAGTGGCTGAGGCTTCAACTCCAGAACAAGCCCCAGACCTTTCAGGAGCTTCAGCCTCAGTTCATGCCCATCTCCCGAGGATGGGCCAAGCACGAGAAAGAGATCGAACTCAAGGAGCTTCTTGAAGACAACTTCCTCAAGTACGAAGGTGAAGGACCCGTTCCTGCTCAGATCTGGAGCTGGCTACAAAAGAGCGGGAAACTGAGAGAAAAGATGAAAAATCAGACTCCCGAAACGGCAGATAGCTCACTAAAGGCCGAAGCGAAAGACAGATGGTATGTGCCCGATCCGGCGAGGGCGCAGGACCTAGAGAGACTTAGAGAGAAGGCTCTTCTGAGAGAGTTCGAAGAGTACAGAAATCACATGGGTAAAAAGATTCGAATATTCAGAACCGAGGCCGTTAGGGCTGGCTTCAAACGACTATGGACTGAGAAAGATTATAAGAGCATAGTAGAGGTTGCCGACAAACTAAGCGACAAAGTAATTCAGGAAGATCCGAAACTTCTCATGTACTACGACAACGCCCTTACGCGCCTTGGAGAGTAACAACCGTGAAGTACATATTCTCCGACGAATACGGGACGCCTAGCTACAAAGGGATTGATCGTGATGACAATAAAGTGTTTTTTCTATCGGCGGTAATAGTAGATCCCGATGACTATTCCGAGTTCATTCTTGGACTGACAGACTTCAAGGTCAGGTGGTTCAAACACAAAGCCGAGTTTTGCCTTCATTTCAAGGAGATATCTAGAAAAGAGAGGATATACAGGTTCCTGAACGAAGAGCATAATGAAGTCGGTTTCCACAAGGATTTGCTCGAACTAATATCTTCTCTCAAGTTCAGCTTTTTGGGAGCATTCATCAACAAGATAGAGATACTCCATCACTACAAGCAAAATATTCATCCCTATTTGGCATCAATACAGCTAATTGCAAGCAAATTGCTCGATTTTCCAGAAAGAGAGTTTCGATGGATATTTGAAAGTAGAAGATCTTTTGAGGATACATTATATGCAGATTCCCTAGAAAATCTAACTATTATGGGAGTGACTACTACACATTTGGACTGGTTGAAAGATCATAGATTTGGAAATCTGAAATTCGTGCCACAGTTCAGAAGAAAGGAAGAAAGGATCGCAGGACTGGAAGTGGCAGACATTCTTGCATTTGCTATAGGTAGTAGTATAAGAAAAGAAGTTCTAGAAAGACCACTATGGTCATTCGCTTCAAGAATACTCGAGGTTATCAAAGAAGAGAAGTTATTGACTGGACATCTATATGTTGCTATTTAAGACATCATAAAAGGTTAAGCGGAGCCCTTTGCCTGCTCCGCCCACGGGGACACCCCCATGCAAAAGAATTATAGCATTGAGGAAGACAGAATGTCAACACTTGGATCGGGAGGACGAGAATACTGTCTTAGGAGCGAGTTCAAGCGATTAGCTTTGATCTTCTGAGGAAATGATTTGTTAGGGTCTCATTCAGTGTGGAAGCTCTTTCTGAATTGGAGTTGTCTATGAGTGAAAAGTGGTACTGGCTGGAAAGCGAAAAGAAGCTATGTATGCTTCTCGAAAGCAGGGAGATCTGGGGTTACAAGACATCGAGAGTCTGGATTCCCGGGGAAGACCGGGTAGTTCAAATAGGTTCCGATGAGTTGAAGGCTGCTGAAGATGTGAAGGACTTCTTCTCTGAGGATTTCATATCATATGTCTCTGCCTCGGGTAAACTGCTGAACGCCTTCAATTCGGCAGACATTCTTCTGGCACCTATGAATTCAGCCGTTCTGCCTCTTCCTCACCAGATTCATGCTCTTCAACGAGCCCTTTTCGGGGACAAGATACGCTTCCTTCTTGCAGATGAAGTGGGCCTTGGAAAAACTATAGAAGCTGGCTTGATCATCCAGGAGCTGAAGCTCCGCGGCCTTGTCAAGCGAGTTCTGATAGTAGCTCCCAAGGGACTGATAACTCAGTGGGAGAACGAAATGACATTGAAGTTCGACGAGAGTTTCAAACTGGTAATCCCTTCTGAGCTTTCTGCCTTTAAGAAACTGTCCGGAGTACAAAACGCCTGGGAGCTCTTCGATCAAATAATCTGTCCTCTTGATTCAGTCAAACCGATCTATTCCCGTCAGGGCTGGAGTAATGAGAGACTCCAAGAATACAATCAAGAGAGATTTCTTGATCTTGTCGATGCTGGCTGGGATCTCATAGTCGTGGATGAGGCTCACAAACTTGGTGGGACCAATTCTCAGGTTGCAAGACACAGGCTCGGGCAGAGCCTTGCACAGGCCGCGCCATATATCCTGCTGCTTTCAGCGACGCCGCATCAGGGAAAAAGCGATGCCTTTCTCAGGCTTATGTCTCTCCTTGACCCGATCGCATTCACTTCGGAGGATGAGCTCGACAGAGATACGGTCTCGGAGTATGTCCTTAGGACTGAGAAGCGAAAGGCGATAGATATAGAGGGAAAGCCTCTTTTCAAAAGGCGGATCACAAATCTAGTATCTATAGATTTCGGCGAGAAGCACGTAAAACAGCATCTTTTGTACGAAGCAGTCACCAAATACGTAAGAGAAGGCTTCCGGAAGGCGATGAACCAGAAACAGAATTTCATCGGGTTCCTAATGCTTTTGATGCAGAGGTTAGTCGCTTCATCCACTGCCGCTATAGCAAGTGCTCTAGAGAAGAGACTGGAGGCGATTTCTGGTTCAGGCGATCAGATGGTACTTCCAATTGAGCTGAACAGCTTCTCATTCGCAGAATTCGAAGAGATGAACAACAGCGAGGAGATAGATTTTCTTGGAATCATTAGGCTAAAACCTTTCGTCAGCGAAGAGGAAAGGGTTCGCTATCTTCTGGGTTTGGCGAGATCAGTCGAGTTCGAAGAGAATGACGCCAAGGCTCTTAAACTCCTGGAGATCATTCAGACAATCAGAAGAGAGGAAATCAATCCAAACGTGAAGATTCTCGTCTTCACTGAGTTTGTGGCAACCCAAAAGATGCTCCAGAAATTTCTCGAAGAGAGAGGGTTTTCGGTTTGTATTCTAAACGGTTCCATGAGTTTGGAAGAGAGACTGAAGGCGCAGAGATCTTTCGCTAAGGAATCTCAGATCATGATCTCTACCGATGCGGGAGGGGAGGGCCTTAATCTTCAGTTCTGCCATGTCGTGGTTAATTACGATATTCCGTGGAATCCGATGAAGATAGAACAAAGAATTGGCAGGGTAGACAGAATTGGTCAAAGCCTGGATGTAAAAGCCTTCAACCTTGCAATAGAGTCGACTGTAGAGTTCAGAGTTATCGAAGTCATCGAACAGAAGCTGAAAGTGATTCTTCAAGAATTCGGTGTAGATAAGACAGAAGATGTTCTGGATTCGACCGAAGCGGCCAACCTTTTCGATGATATCTATGTCACTGCAATCACAGACCCGGACAACCTGGAAAACCAGATTGAAAGTTCGCTGGAAAAAATTAGACAGCAGATTGTTTTGTCGAAGGAAAGAGGAAGAATCTTACCTGCTGATAGTTCTCTTGCCCCAGAGGAAGTGCGAAGGCTTATTAATCAGCCAGTTCACTACTGGCTGGAAAGAGCAGTCACATCTTATGTCAAGAGCAAGGGCGGTAAGGCAACTGTACTGGGAAGCAACTGGAAGATAAGTCTTCCTGGTGTAATCGGAGAGGAACTCGTGGCTTTCTCGCGTAATGATAACCCTGACTTCAGGCCAATAACATTCAACGATCCTTTGGTCAGATCCATTGTCAAGGAAATTCCGCAGTTCCCTGAAGGATTGCCTGTGCCGTCTGCGATAATTCGCAGAATACCAAAAGGCATATACGGAACCTGGTCGCTATGGAAGGTGACGGCCCACGGTTCAAGGTATGATCTTCAGAGAGTCTTACCGATCTTTGTGAATGAAAAAGGAGATCTACTTCACGGGTCGGCCGATCTGATATGGAATAGACTCATCGAGGGAGAAATTACGGTAAATGCATTTGAAGAGGCTTCAGGGATCTATGAAGGAGCAAATGAGAGATTGAAGGAGACTTTCGATGAGCTGAAGAGTGTCTATTACACAAGAGTGGAGAAGGAGAGAGAAAGGAAAAGAGACTCGTTCAGGATGAGAAGAAAACTTGCAGAGAAATCGGGGCTCTCGCAGGTAAGGGACTACAGGGTTCGAAAGCTCGACAAGGAATTCGAAGAATGGAGTTCCCTAGAAGAAACGATTATTCCTCAAGTCGAGCTTCTTCTTGCCTTGCTCGTCAAGGGGGAAGAGTAGTGTCATCCCTGGATTCTCGCATTATTGATAAGATACTTAGTCCTGAAAGGGGCTCTTTGATCGTATATGATCCCGACGAACTTATCAATCAAGCAATTCTTGAAGAGTTGTCGGAACAAGGATTCTATGTTATTGAGTATAAAGATCCTATTGCCTTCAGATTCGAATATGAAAGTGAGCTGCGAGACAAAGCGAAGAGATTCTTAGTACTGACGAGAGAAACACCGGCCAGAGAGCTTCCATTTGACATCTACTCCCACCAATTGACCGTCGATGTCTCATTGAGTTCGATCTTTCCAAAACTCAGCAGAACCGCTCTAGAGGGTCTTGAAAGATCGGAGCTAGATAAACTTCATGACTCTTATAGCGACGATCTCGATTATCTGTCGACAAGGAGGACGAGAGAGTTTATCCTAAAGCTTATCTATGAATTGGATCCTTCTAAACGCTATAGCCTTTCGGAGCTTGTCGCCTGGCTGATAAAGTTACATTATGACAGGCTTCAGCTGAGAGACGAGCTGCTTGATCTTGTCATAGAAATCGCTAGGGAAAGGGGCTACGGGAGACTTTTGGATCTATCAACTTTTATTAGGCACAGAGAGGTTTTCTTTGAGTTTCTTCAGGAAAGATGGCCCGTATTTCTGAAGAATCATGGGAATTTCACAGTGAGTGATAATAACGAAGCCTCATTCAGGCACAAAGGCCCTAATTCTCTGCCCTTCGATGACCCGGCTATAAAGGTCTATACGGATACAATGTTTGCCGAAGGCCTCCTCAAACCCGTCTCCGTAGATGATCCTTCGAAGTTCGAGAAATCCTGGATGGTTATCGGAATTGATGGACCAGGTTCGGAGCGAATACGGTTCAAGAGGCTTCTTCAGATTGTCAGTGATTCCCTCCCAAAAGCTGATACCACTTTCAATAGTTGGATGGACTTTGCCTGGCGCTGGGCAGAGCTCAACCTGGTTGCCTGTTCGATCCCCTTGGGAAAGGACGATCAGTCGGATTTGAATGCAATTAGGACAATCATAGATTCTCGATTCGAGAACTGGATGACCGAAGAGTATGGAAGGTTACTTACGGTCTCGTCAAGGTGGCCGGTGACAGTAAGAGATATTTTGAATTGGACAAGCAAGTTATCCATAGAAAATAAGAAGCTCGCTCTCATAGTAATAGATGGAATGTCTCTTCTTCAGTGGCTAAGAGTGTCTGACTGGATAAAAGACTTTTCATTTGAACAGTACGCAGCTTATGCGATGATTCCGACAATAACTGCGGTCTCTAGACAGGCGATTTTTTCCGGAATGCTTCCCATGGACCTGCCGAGTTTGGCAAGCAACTCCTCAGAGAGCACACTGTGGGAGAGGGCATGGCTGGACAGAGGTTTCAAAGAAAGAGAGATCTCTCATATTAACAAGCCTGACAATCAGTTGATCGGTGAAGTGGAGCGGTCTATCGGAAAAGGACAGCCGGTGATTGGGATTGTCATAAGAGAACTTGACGAAAAGGCTCATGGTGAAAACATTGGTATGAAGGCACTATTAGCAGCTACAGAAACCTGGGCAAAGGAAAGCTGCTTTCTAGATCTATGCAAACTACTTTTCAGGGAGGGCTATGAGGTTGTTATAACTAGTGATCATGGAAACGTAGAAGCATACGGAATGGGGAATCCTTCAGAAGGGTTGATTGCGGAGACAAGAGGTGAAAGGGTTAGAATCTACAAAGATCGGCTATTGAGAGGAAAGATCCATATTGAATACCCAAATTCGATAGAGTGGGTTCCGGCGGGACTTCCGAAGGATTTCTTTCCACTAGTAGCTCGAGGAAGATGGGCTTTCACAACAGCTAACTCGGTTGTGATATCTCATGGAGGTTTGACACTAGAAGAGGTTATTGTTCCACTTATCAGATTAGGGAAAGGATGAGCAAATTGTCGAAGATGCTTGGATTTGATAGACAGATAAAGAAGGAATGGCTAGATATGACTATGGAACTACTGATCGAAGGTAAGAGCACTCAGCACATAAGAGAACAGCAGGAGAGATTCATGGCCTTAGATCTTCCTGGAAGAGATGCGAGAAGAAAGACAAGACTCGTCATTTCAAGAATGTGGCTAGACAATAACGCGAAGCTAATAACTTTGAGAAAAAGGGCTCTTGAGGCTCTGAAAGAGAATCCAGAGATTGACACCAGAATATTTCATTGGGGCATGAGCATAGCAACCTATGCTTTCTTCAGAGATATTGCAACAATCATTGGGAAGCTAATTGCCCTTCAGGGTTACTTCAAAGTCAGTCAAGTTCACGACAGAATCAGTAAGATTTGGGGAGAGAGGTCAACACTTACCAGAGCCTGTTCAAGGGTAATTCAAACCATGCTAATGTGGAAAGTTATTGAGAGCACAAAAGAACCTAAATCATATACCTCCTTTGAAAAGCTGCGAATTGCCGTGGAAGGAAAGCACGTAGCACAATGGTTGATTCACAGCCTACTATTAAGCAGGGAGAACGGATCAATTGCTGCTGAAGAAATTCGAAGATCGCCTGAACTCTTTCCTTTTTCGATCGAGATTGGTTTGGACTCTCTTCTTGTTTCAAACGGAATTAAAATATCTCATCGAGGCATCAAAACAGACTTTATTTCGCTCAAGGAGAATAATAATTGAATGAATACAGACAGATTGGAATCTCTTTCAGAATTGACTGCCAAGTACTGCTTCGAGAAACTCGATCTTGATTCTGCCGGGCTTGGAAGCGAATACAGTTATCCGAATTTGCCTTTATGCATAATCGATACGGTTTTCTCGATAGGCGTGAGTTACGCTTCTACAAGAAACACAGTAGACAGATTCTGCAGATTTCTGGGCGCTGAAGGTACTTTCGAATCGTTTTCAGTTTCATCTTTCCTCTCACTGTATCACACATACTCACCACAAAGAATGGCCGCAGAAGTCTTCGAAAACAAGCAACGGACCTCTACTGTCAACGGAATACTAAAGGCTGAAGCGGTCATGATGTTTTCTGAGGCAGTGAGAGCACAGGATGTTGAATACCTAAAGGATTCTAGCTTTTTGTTTAATAACGAGGAGTTTGAAAAATCTGTTTTGAGCATTCCAGGGCAGAGAAGTGGAATATCTCTCAGATACTTCTATATGCTGATCGGTTCCGATGACTTTGTGAAGCCGGACAGAATGATCTTAAGATTCCTGCAGACTGCAACTGAATGCGAAAGCATAACTCCTGACCTTGCATGCAGAATAGTCCAGTCAGCTTGCAAATTTCTCAGACACTCATTTCCAAATATGACTCCTAGATTACTGGATAGCATTATCTGGAGATTTCAAAGCGAAGAAGCAAAAGAAAATGCTGGTACAAACAAGAGGAGGAATCATGAAGAAAACTGTAGAAATCGAAAAGTTCGATCTAGTGAGGTTCACTGAAAAGACACTCGATTACTGTAGGACAATACTTGACCCTGAAATGGAACCGACTTCCGGAATAGGTTCTGCTGAAGACTATTCTTCCATTCCCGAGTTCAGTGATCGAAAAGAAAGAGACTTACGAAGAGAAATTCTGGAAGAAAACCTAATGCTGTTCTTCCCATTCATCATGGGGGGAACTGAATCTTCAATTGTGAGTGCGGATGGCAGTTCGTTTTCGTATGTTCCGGATGATGAAGATTCTGAATTCTCAATTCTTTCCGATCCCATGATCATTTATGGTTTCACGATACGTAAGGAGGACGAGAATTTAGTAATAGAATCTGCAGCATATTATCCAGGAGGCTGCACTTTCCCACCACCTTTTTTGGAATACAAAGAGAACTTAAGCTTTTTGGAGGAACCGATGGAGAAGTTCATTGATTCCTTCATCAAAGCCGGACACTACTGAGCATTGAAGAGGAAGCGATTGAGAGGATTTTCGAAGACTTGAGAGCACTGTCTTGAATAACTCTCTTGGCCAATAGTAACCAATTCAGAGACACTGTATCAGCTACAGTCACTTCTGTATCCAGTACTTCTTGATGCGTTCGAGATTTTACTTTAGCTTGCAAGAAAGGTATCGGAAATGAAGACGCAATTCGTTATCCCCTGCAAGTCAAGACAGATGCGTGTTAAGTCTCTGGAACTAGAAACTGTTGAGGCGATGAAAGCTTGTGTTAGGTCACTTGCTATGGCTTGCAAGAAGTATGCAGAAGAGACTTTAAATAAGGCTTCAGAGGCAGAATTTAGCTAGGTGTTGTTAGGCTCTCGACAAAGAAAGGGATGATGACTTAGTGGCTTCTACTTAGTGCAAAAAGCGTTTAGGGACTTTCGAAAACTCGCTTCTTTCAACAGACAAACTTTCCCATAACTGAAGTCCAGCTCAAATTATTGAAAATTGTGGAAAGAAGCGATTAAGTAGCTATCAGCGCCATAGTAACTTACTAACCTGAAGTTCCCAAACTGAACAAGCAAGAAATAGCTATCTGAAATGATTTCAGAGAAATGAAGTGGTTATTTCTGTCTACGTTTTCTGAGTTGTTTCAGTCCGACGAGTTCAAGCGCTTTCCTCTGTACCTCGTTAGGAGTTGTTATTATCGTGAATGAAGGCATCTGCGGTACCGCAGGTACGATAGCATCGTTACAGACAATCGTACTCATTTCAGATAGAAGAGTCTGAAAGCTGTGTACCGGTGTCCCGTCACTCAGCTTCTTCTTCCTC
>NZ_JWIM01000055.1:0-10588 GCF_002896535.1 Mesotoga sp. B105.6.4
GCACGATAGGTCACATAAGCCTTGAGGTGAAGCACACAGGAAAGCCGTATGCGGGAAATCCGCACGTACGGTTTGAGGTGGCAGGAGATGGAAACGGATGAGATGACCCGCTTGAGGGGGACACTCTCCCGAAAGGGGAGTAAACAGCTCGGCCTCACAAGGTCTGTACTTACACCGCGCCATCTCTTGACCCTACGCTCTTAAGATTGGTGGAGAGTGGAGCGTGAAGCTAGAGAAAGGGCATTTTCGAGACGTTCGCTTCGCTTACGAGAGGACGAGAACTCCCTCTCTCCTGTTTCTCGTACTCTCTCCTCATCTCGTACTCTCGATGCTCTTCTTTGAAACAGACACCCTCCGCCACTTCGTGACCCTCCCTCAAGGGAGGACTTGAGATCAGGATGATCAGGAGCAAAATACGAATTCACACAAGGACCGGCTTGTCAGTGGCGTTAACTCCCTTGAACGAAAAAAACGTCGCGATTACTGTCATTACAACTGCCGGTTCAGAAGTTCCCTATGTCTAACGAAGACACAAGAGAGAGTCTTGGGAAACTGATCAATCGAGAATCGGGAGACTGACGATCAAGGAAACACTCCTGTCCACTGGCGGAGCTGATTAAAAGGCTGTTCTTGAGTCTTAGAGTTTTCCTGAATGAAAATACTTTATCCGGGCGTTGAATTCCCTTGTTCTCCGCAGCAAGAAACGCACTCAGTCTTTAAATCACAGTTTCTGCGAAACTAATCCTAGGATTGCTCCTCATGCCGGCGGCTTTTCACTTCGCCCAAAGACCATGCCGAAATCCTTGCACAGGAACTGAACAGCTCTTCTTCCGGAATCCAGGGCAACCGGAAGCCCGCCGGGTGCTCTGAGTCGCTGGCCAGCAAAGTACAGATTCCGGATGTTTTCAGGCTTCGAAGGATAGTATTCCATCTTATACTCCTTGGTTGCTACAGTCATCCAGGATCCTTTGAATGATCCCAGATACCTCTCATAGGTTAGTGGTGTTGCCACATCCCAAACGGCAGTCTTCTCGGCGGTCTGGGGTAACTTCTCAGATAATATCTTAATGAAGTCCTTTGCCAGCTTTTCTTTTTCAATCTCGTACGTGCCGTCTTCCTTTCGGGCGTTCGAGTAATCATAAGTATCTCCAATAATTGCCGAGGTGACTGCCGTACAGCCTTTGGGCGCGTATCCCTCGTAGCCGGCGTAATTGCAGATCTTAATAACTTGTTCCTCCTTCCCACCGCACATAAGTGGCCTCATAGGCACAAAACCCATTTTCTCCGGCAGCCCTTCCAGGTCGACCTCAATGCCGAGACAAATGAATGTGTTAAGCAAAGGTTTTGTGACTTTGCGCATCCTTTCTGTCCATGGTTCTCTAATGGGGAAATCGAATAAATCGTCGATTGCTGAGAGAGTGTCCCTGGTGACAATCACGGCCTCCGATTGAAGGAGTTCACCATCCACGACAACACCGTCGGCGATGCCGTTTCTCACCGAAACTGTGTTTACCCGCATTCCGTAGCGAATCTTGCCGCCCAGAATATCGAATTTCTTTGCCATACGCAAAGCCATACCGAGGGAGCCACCTTCAGGATAGCCGCCGTCGCCGGAGGCCAGAGTCGCGAAGGTGAAAACCAGGGCAGTAGCACTGTAATCGGGGCCTATGATGTTCTCGAACAGGCGCTGTAGTAGTTCGCTCTTGTATCTCATGCCATATTCTTTAGCCGACTGTCTTGCATAGTAGGGCATTTTGGGTAATGCTGGCAGCATCCTCAAGATCGTACCCAGGGACATGAATGACTTCTTCTTAGTCTTCAATCCCTTGATGTCGGTCACCGGCATATTGAGCTTTGCGAATCTCTTCAAATCGCAGCATAGTTTGCTGATTTCTCTTCCATCCTCAGGTGAAAGCTCGATAAGATGATTGTGGAGTCTCTCCACATCACGGTAAAGGCGTGCTGTCCCTCGTATTCGAATGTGAGAAACACATCGCGATAGTGTACTGCGACGCTATCGTCTAGAGCGCCAACTTCCCGCCAGAGTCTGTTAAGAGGTGTATCCGGGGATGAGCCGGTGAGCCAATGCATTCCACCTTCGGATAGATACCCCTTCCTTTTCCAGCTTGTCGAAGCTCCGCCCGGAATAGTGTGGCTCTCGTAAATAGTGACGTCGAATCCGCTTTGGAGAGCGTAAATCCCTGCTGTCAAACCTGCAATACCCGCACCGACTATGGCTATGTTTCTCACATTTTCCTCCTATGTGTCGACTATCCAACTGCTTTCGAAATCCTGAAAGTCCAGGCTTATCACAGCTTGCTCTTCAATCCCGAATTGAGTCTAGTAAGCTCCGAGATGACTCACTTTCTCTCATACTTGATCGATGAGGACTCTTGATCAATTGTTTTCACACATTTCGATGCCGTTCCCCACCAGTATGTAATTCACCCTCAACGACGAAACAGAGGTGCGACCAGTCGCGTCCAATCAAAACTACTAGAGGGCAAAAGCGCTGTTCTTAATGCGACTGTACGCTAGCGAAACTTACAAGAAGCACGAAAGGGTTCTCGTTGACTCGCATCGAATACTGGTCGCGCCGTAATGTACATGGTGAGTTCCGAATACGCTTATCGTAAAATCAAATGTGTGGCGAGCTGACTCTTCGCTTCGTAAACTGCCCGACAACGGCAACTGTCTTTGTCTAGAGTCGCTTCATGCGGACAAGAGACTCTTATGCAGTCTCAAGAATCTCTTCTTATGACTCCAGCAGAGCGAAATTCCTTCTGAATTATATGGCGTTTCTCGAATACACGTCTAATGATATACCCTTTTTGATATTGTGAGAACAGGTCTGAAATCGATTCTAAGGAAGACTTTGCGAAAACAGATCGTCAAATGCGGCAGGTATTCCAGCCTCCGAAATCATTTCATCATCTTTCAGACCTCGGGGAAATCCCGAAGCATCGAGTCTCTTGAGATGTTCGCAAATCTAACCTACAATGTCTGGAAGAAACCCACCGTCTCAGGAATCTGCTTCTCTTCAACCGCATGGCGCTCCACCAGTGAGTCCTATTTATTGATAATCATTGTCTCGATGAAATCTGACCTGGAAGAACGATCAGAACCAAGTCTTGCACCCTTCACGCAAAACATCAATTCATTCTCCTCTCGTTCAAACCAAGTTTTGCGCTCAACTCATCAGATAAGAAAGATAAGTCAATAAAAAGAAGCCTGAAAACAAATGAAGAAACTGTCGAGGATGTGAAAGATCTCCTATGGAATTAGATATACCGAAACCCCAAACTTTCGATAATTGCTCTGAAATTAGAGCATTGTCAAACACCAAACCAAGGAAATCTCTTCATCTGTATTCGCCCTATTTCCAGTGTGCGGTGGAAGTCTCGATATTGATTACCTGAACGTAGGCAGGAGTCTCAATAGCCAAGAGCCTCGACTGTCCTCAAACAGCGCAAATCGAGAATCCAGAAGAGGGTGTAAACTCTTCGGACAAAGACCCGGAGGATGCCTGAAATGAAGAAGGCAGATGCTGATTAGTAGTAGGGCAAATGATTAAGTATTAAGATTAAGTCATTAAGTATAATTAATCCATTGATTATGATAAGATTGATTAAAGAGATAATGTTTTGGAGGTGAGACTAATGAGAAAGACGCTACTATCGGCAGTGTTCGTCACCTGCCTCGTGATGATAGTCTTCAGTGCACAAAACACTGCTTCTCAGGAACTGAGAATCATCGTTGAATCTGTGGCTTTGCTAGACGTCTCGAACTCATCAGTCTCTTTTGAGATCCCCCAGGAGATGATCGTACCCGGGTCAGCAATCTTTCTCCAGAACATTGAAGGTGGCCGCTTGAAGTACACTTCTCTTACGGAAGCGGGGAGTTTGAGAAAGATTACCGCTTCGCTCTCCGACTTCTCTTTGCTGGAAGTGCTCGAGATTGGTATTACGGTCAGTGCGCCCGATAGTGGAAGGGGAAGGGTTGGAGTTTCCAGTGGAAGAGTCTTGCTCACGGCTGACCCTCAACCTGTGGTTGAAGGTATTGGCAGCGGATGGACCGGTACTGAAGATGCAGATGGTGCAATGGTGGTTTATGATATCAACATTTTCTCCGCGGAAATGCTAGTAGATGGTGTGGTAAATCCGGAAGTCTTATTCACTCTTGCAGAAAGTTAATCGAGAACTCCCGAATCAATAAAGATTATTTCCTCGCTCTTCTTTCTTATTTCAAGAGTTACTTCTATTATGTCGCCGGGCTTCAACTCCAGCTCGACAGTATCCCTGTCTGCCACAAATCCTTTGGGAAGTGTTCCGGCCTCAAGGCGCAGTAGCCATTTGCCGGGCCTTAGATTTGGAACCGAAATCTCCCCATTGTCTCTGGTTACAAGTCTGAATCTCTCATCTTCACTTTCCAGTACGAGATTCACGCCTCTGATGGAGAGGGGAGTCTGTTCCATGTTCCTTACCCTAACCCTAAGAGCCGCCGACTGGACCAGTGTTATTGAAAGATCCTTTTCTTCATTTGCCGAGATTGTTATCTCAATCGGCAGCCTATCGCTGCTTATCAAGCCTCTCTGAAGAGAGTCATTGTCGATGTCAAAGAAATAAGTGCCGGGCTTCAGCCCGCTAAACATGAATCTCCCGTCTTCGCCAGTTATTGCTACGAGGTTGTTGAGTTTTAGAACAGCTCCCTCTAAAGGTATTTCGTTTCCCTCTGAAGAGATTACGATCTTCCCTGAAAGCGAACCCAGGTCTCTTCTTGGCCAAAACGGGATTGAAAAGGGGAAGGAATAACCTGCAGTGAAAGCCCCTGAAGGAATCCAGTTTGTCTTATCCGTCATTGCGATACTGGCCGAAACGTTAATCGAACCGCCGTTTTGAAGGATCTTCGAAAAGGATATTCTGGCCGTGAGCTTCACAGGATCAAAGTTGTTCATCACATATGTCAGTGATCCGTCGAATCTGTATCCATCTTCCATCAGAAGAGTGCCGACTAATGCAGCCGTTGTCTCGAATCTTTCCTTGACGTAGTCTTTGAGGGTAAGCCTCGCGTTTAGATAGGCGTTTCCCGATAATCTGTAAGATCCGTAGACATCAAGCTGAATGGTCTTCTTATCAACGTTCTCAATCCGACTAAGCTGAGCGGAAAGAGAGCCAAATAGGCTGAAACTCCCCGGATAGTATGAGGCTGCCAGATTTCCGCCCAGGGTGGCGGCCGGAGTTGACAGGCTCCTGCTGCCGCTTGAATTGTAGTAACCCCCCATGCTCATCCTCAGTCCGGAAAAGGTTGGAAAGTCAAACCTGCCGCGAAGAGAATAGCTGTTCAACAACCCCTGCAGAGCGAGATCGAAGGGATTATCGCGCTGGACCGTTCCCTCGAAAGAGATCCTGTAGGAATCAGGTTCCTGCCATACGACAGCGGCATCGAGTTTGAGCGCTTCGCTTCCGGGCTGTCCGCTGATCTTCTTCGAGTAATCTGCGGCCGATCTCAGCTGAAAGTAGCCGAGGCGGCTGGAAAAGACATATCCCAGCTTCAGCCCGTCGTACTTCCCATCTAGGAAGGAGACTCTTAGAAGGGAGCTTGTCGAGACCGGTTCCAGACCGGACTCTATTGCCAGAGATGAATGAATTATATTCGACGAGCCGAAGCTTCCGTCAACAGCAACCCCTGCCGATAGATTTTCCAGGAGATTCCAGTCTGCGAAGAGCCCCAAAATGGACAGGTCTTCCGAGAGTATTGCGCCCATTCTAAGAGAGTCAAGACTTAGATTGAGATCGAAGCCCCTTGCTGACGTTCCAAGATTCACCGAGGCCAGGCCCGCTCTGCCGAGAACTCCGTATCCGACTTTAAGCAATTCCCCTCTGTAACGTAGATCTATTGAAAATCTGTTGTCTTCATCTTTGCCAATTATCGGCAGAGAGCCGTTCAGACTTATGCTTCTGGTTTTCGCGTCATTCAGAAAGCCGTCAATCTTCAAAGCCGCGTTCAGCAAGAAGCCGTCTGAATAACCGGCAGTGATCGACAGCCTGGTGGGCAGTACTCTGAATCTGTTTGCCAGGGAATCGGCCGGAGGAAGAAGAAGCACCGAAGATCGACCCGACACGAGGCCTGCCTCTCCCGACTCCCCTGTCGCCGTTAAAATGATAATGTGATTTCGCTGTTCTGTGAGGAAAGCGGAAGTTTTCACGGTGACCTTCACTTCGCCGGAAGCCGAAGGCTGGAGCTGAAGTCTTTGAATACTTAGCCTTAGAGTGTATGACATATTGTCAATGGCTCCCAGCTCAAGATAGGCAGGAACGTTGCCGTTATTGGCAACCGAGAATACGACCGAGTATTCTTCCCCAGCAGTTACATAAGAAGGAGCCTCAACAAGCCGGATTGCTAAAGACATGCTCGCGGCCACTCTGACAGTGAAATTCAGCTCAGCCGACTCGCCTCTCTGATCTTTGACTTCATAGCGTACATCATACTCTCCGGCTAGAGGTGTGGAGGGCACGAGGAAGCTTAGAAGGCGTATCTCGAAGGAGTCGGCCCCCACCTGAAAGGCTGATACGCCAAAAACGTTTCGCCAGCCGGGCGGCAGCGACAGCTCCTCAGCGAAGTCTAGATCATCATGGGTGTTGTTTGTTACAAGGACAGCAATCGTGACTATCTGACCTGGCACGACTTCTCCGGGAGGAGGAGTCGAGAGAACCAGTTCAAAATCTACTGCACCTAGCAGCGCGGAAAGTGAAAGCATGAAAAAAATCAGAAAGGAGACTCTTATACGAGACTGAACCGCTCTCACTCTATCTTCATTGAATACTGAGCGCCCCATACGTCTTCACCGTCTCTTATAAGAGCAAGGACTCTGTAGTCTCCTGGAGAGAGACCTTCAAAGGGTACAACGAAGCGACCGGAGGTCTGAGGATACAATCTTAAGGTGTTACCCATGAATTCGCCGACAACTTCTCCCGCTTGATTGAAGATGCTGGCCGATACCTCGGGTCTCATCCACCAGTCAGAGGTATTCTTGATATCCATGATCAAGGAGTAGACTCCGTCGTTATTCGAGAGACTTCTTCCAACAATCTCGATGCTTCTGGATTCAGGTTCGCCGAAATTTGTGACGACCTGGACAGCGTAGCGCGTCTTAGTTCTGACTGTAATTCCCTCCAGCTCTTCATCTGCGAAAGCGATCATGGGCTCGACCATGATGACTCCCCAGTAAGTGCCGGAAAGATTCTCGTCTGATGGAACAATAACCGAGAAGGAGTAGGTCATGTTCGAATTTCCGGGCACTGTTACTTCCGGCGCCTGAAGTTCGATCCAGTTAGCATTTGATCGTTGCAGGCTTCCGGCTTCGGGATATTCCGTCGAACCCGTGTGGTGAAAGAAGTAATCTGTCAAGTAGAAGCGAACTATCGCCGGCTCGCTCGCGTTGTTTTGGAGTTCGATTCTTCCCGAAAGCACCTGGCCGGAGGAAGCAGCGAATATATGAGTTAGACCGTTTATTATGAGAACATCTGCCCTCAACGTGATCACCGAAAGCATTAGGAGGAACAGGACGAACTTCTTTGACATGTTTATCAGCTCCGTTTTAACAACACTAACAGTATTATATTTCGCCCAGATCTATAACCGTGAAGGTAATTACACTGTCACCCAAGAAGCTCACATCGTCCGGGTCCAATAGATATTGAACATAGAAGGTTATGACTTCCCCTACTGGATGAAAAACGATATCCAGGAAATCGCTGGCGACTCCTTGGGTGGCAAGCGTCAAATATCCGTTGTAGAGCAGCGTAACAGAACCCCTTTTGTTTGAGGGGTTCCAAAGGATCGGCTCCGACGAGAGCCTGAGAGAAATCTGAGCACCGGAAGAGAGAGTCGCCATGACTCTGAACATTCTGTCTTTCCCTTGACCGCCTGCGATCTCAGGGCGTTCGATAACGATCATCGTTGCATCCTCGGGGCTGACAAGAGATCCCGAGCTGAAAGCAGGGCCGTCTCCCGCTAACTCCGGTGAAGCCGAGACAAGCTCCCAGGCTACGTCGGTTGAGACCTTGCCCGTTGCTGAAAGCGTCACGGCCTGAAGAGAAACGGCAAGAATCAGAATGCCAAGACAAAGAAGCAGCGCTTTGCGCTGCTTCAATGCAATGTATGTCCTGATAAGGAAGATCATTTACTTTATGACTCATCCACCAGTGTGAAAGTAACCAAAATAACTGTGTCTACTGCATTCAAGAAAGCACCGTCTGGCAGATCGTTTCCAAGATCATTCAGCGCGGTCTCACTTATGTCTGCAGTGTAGGTCAGCGGATGGCCGGCGTTTGCCTCAGTTCCTGTCCTAGCAAGACCTGGGCCAATTCCAGTGACAAGAACACCACTAAGCGTTGATCCTACAAACTCAAGTGTAGTCCCAGTTCCAACGTTTCCCTTAGCAGAACCGTCGGTAGCGCCTGCAGCAAGAGATATTTTGAAACCAGCCGGAATCGTGTCGAACTCAGTCGTTACCTTTCTCGTGAAACCCGCAAATCTCAAAGATGTATACCTGAGATATGTGGGATCGTATTCGACAGAAACAACAGGGGCCGCACCGGCTAACTCTGGCTGAGTTACTGTGATCGTCACGCCTGGAGCGTCTTCAGTTGTTTGCCCAGTAGATGCCGCCGCACCAGTTACCGCAAGAAGCGCAATTTCATTCATCGTGATCGTGATCGTTTGCGTGTCTGTGTTAGTGTCCTGCGCCATTACAAAAGCACCCACTAGAATCGACATTGCTAGAATTACGAAAAACTTTTTCATTACCCACCTCATCTAATTTGAATGATCTATATTAGTTGATACTAATACGCAATTTCATTTCCGGATTTCTTCGCGAGCATCTGAACCCAGCTCACAAATCAATTATAGATCAAACGGCCAACTGACTGATGTCTTTTTCATTAAGGTTAAACGACTGTGTTCTCGCGTAGCGATTACAAACAGTAACATTTTCACTCTAGGGAGATGCCCGAAGAAGTTGAAGACTGCACAAAAGATCGTGGCAACTGGTCGATCCGCAAAAAGATAAACTTGAATTCGAGTATTCTACTGCTTGTCATAACCAGTTCGTGCAGGTTATCGACGCAGTTCATATTTTTGAAGAAAGCGAAAGGATTCGAGCGAGAAGCTCTTTACGGTCGAAGAGCAGCTTACACTTCCTTCTGAAAACAGTCCCTTATCTCGCCCGGCGGGAAAAGGGTTGCCTGTGCGTTGAAACAGGCGGGCTGGAGCGGGGACATGCTTTCGAAAGCCGTCGCAGCCTTTGAGTTAATTTATTAGACCAGTATTAGTGTAATAAACGTTCGAACGATTATTTCGTTATTAGTTTTGCTACTTGGGATCCTGCTCAAATAGACCTGTATTTCTCAGAAAACCGGTGGAGAAAGAGAGAAGAACATAGGCCAGTTGAAATGGAGTCAGAAGAATTACGTTTTGTTCTCGTTGCAGCCTTGCCGGGAAGCAGGGAGAATGAAGAAAAGAAAGCTGTTTAGACTGCCGGTACATAGATGAAGAACCTATGAAAGGCTCACATTCTTCGTATATCGCTAGTACGCGCAATGAACAGATATTCTTCAAGGTTCCAGCTGCCGAAGAGCGATGTGAAAGACTTCGATAAGGTCAAAGTGTTCCTCATAAGCTCTGAGAGAGCTCCAGGAACTTTCGTTGACATATGCGAGAGGTTGTGTCTTATCCTCTGATTCGAAGCAAGCTGCGTGCGTTGTGTCGGACGGAGACGATTCATGAATTGATAACGGCTTGCTCAAAATTATGAATCTCTCTGATCTGTAAAGAAAGCGACTTGGAGTTGAACATGATCTCATCATTTAACTCGTTGTCCGGGCAGAGTAGGTTTTTTTGCTGAGCCGAATTGAATACTGGACCGTTCAGTATGATTGTTCAACGAAGATAATTATATCGAGCTTTTGAAGAAGAAACTGCTGGCGACGGCACCGAATGTAACTCCACAGAGAATCGCCGGTTTGCCTCTACAGCCAACAGAACCGAGATTTCTAAGCTCTATCTCGATGGGAATAAGATAGCAGATATCTCAGCTCAATAGCCCCAAGAGGGCAAGAGTCCAGAAAGGAAGACTTCACTGAAAAGTGTTGATGGAACAGAGATCGATGGCGTACTGAATCTGCCTGTCGGTTTCGATGATTCAAGAGATATTTTCTCGCAGTCCCGGTTCAAGGAGGGTTTACCAGGACGGCCTTTGCAGCGATGATAGCGAGTAGCTACTAACCGATCGAATGACTAGTGTCTAAAGCTCATCATCTCGTGGTTTTTAACTAAGAACCTGGACACGAAGTGTCTGATGAACCAATCTTCTGCTCTTGATCTTAAATCCTCGTTCGAGCAGCTCATCATTACCCACATCATCTTCTATGAAGTTCGTCTCTTGCTCTCTCATCATCTCGCGGTTTTTGACCAAGAACTTGGACACGCAGTGTCAACGATGAACCGCTCTTTTGCTCTTGATCTTAAATCCCCTCTCGAGAGGGGTGTCGACGGCTCGATCGTCGACGGGGTGTGTGCACGTCCA